>JAHFFF010000004.1 GCA_023248095.1 Candidatus Omnitrophota bacterium
GAGCTACTGGAGCCGGGCCGGGAGGTGGCCGTTTACCGCTCGCCGGAGGAGGCCAGGGATCTGGTTCGACATTACCTCTCGCATCCCGGGGAAAGGGAACGGATGGCCAGGGCCGGACGCGAGCGGGTGCTCTCACAGCACACCTATCTTCATCGCATGCGCACCCTCCTCCAAGAAGTGGGGAATTAGCGTGTGGGGTTACGGGATACGCCTCTTCGAGAATAAGAAGGCCCTTTTCCTTGCAGCCTTGGGAGTCCGTCTTCTGGCAGGAGGATGGCTGGGACACTTCTCCCACCCGGCCACCTGGGAACCGGAGATCATCGCGAACAACCTTCTGGCAGGCAAGGGGATGCTCTACGACGAACAGTTGGGGATCCCTTATCGAGCCCTTCTGCTCCCAGCCTATCCGCTGCTGTGTGCCTTGGTCTACCTGCTGACCCACCACAGCCAGATCCTCCTCCTCATCCTCCAATGCCTTTTCTCGGCGGCGACCTGTCTGCAGCTCCTTGCCATCGGCCGTTTTGTTTTCCCTCGGCCGGCAGTCGCCTGGGGCGGAGCGTGGCTTATCGCTCTTCATCCGGGTCTGATCTATTACGCTACGCTACTCCATCCGTTGACCCTGGATCTTTTTTCCTACCTTTGGGTGCTGTGGGCCTGCTTGTCTCTTTTTGAGGAACCCACAGGTTCGAAGTCGGTCCATCTGGGCCTATCAGCCGGTTTGGCGCTGCTGTCTCGCGGAACCCTCCTGCCATTCCTGCCGCTGTCCCTGCTTTGGTTTCTTCTGAGGGCCGCCCGGGATCGCTCGCTCAGGAAAGGGATGCGGATGGCCGCAATCGCTGTGACGGTAACATCCCTGATCGTCCTGCCCTGGCTGGTGCGCAACGCGTTTCTCTTCGGCCGGTTTCCCGTTTTTATTACCTCCGCCGGCCAATCCTTTTGGCAGGGAAACAATCCCCTCTCCGTTGGGACGGCCCACCTGGCGGATGGTCGACAGATCATCGATCAACTCCCCCCCCATCTCAAGGAGGCCCTGGCGCAATCGGATGAAATCGGGCAGAATGATCTTTTTGAGAAGGAGGCCTGGGCGTTCATCCATCGCAATCCCGGTGCAGCCTTCAAGCTCTTTTTTCGGAAATGGGTCGCCTTTTGGTGGTTTTCTCCAACGACCGGGATCTATTACCCCCCCGCGTACAGCCGGTGGTACCGAGTCTATCAGTTGGCTATCCTCTGTCTGGCATTCTTGGGATTCTGGTCGGTGCGTCGACGGTTATTTTCGCCTGCCGTGGCCCTGCCGGTAGCCTTCCTGCTCTCGGTGACCTGTTTTCAGAGCCTCTTCTACGTTGAGGGACGCCATCGGTGGGCAGTGGAACCGGTCCTGCTCCTCTTTACCGCCTGCGGCGCACTTTCTCTTGTGCCCGAGAGATCATCCAGGGATTCGGGCCGCGCTCACGAGAAGACCGCAAACAGCTACAGCTATCTTTGGAAAAAGGCCTTCCATCGGCCCCTTCGTGAAGAACTCCTCTCTTACCATCTGGATGAAATACAGGATTCCCTCGGTCTTCCGCCACAACAAGGGAGGATCCTGGACGCAGGCTGCGGCGATGGAATCGATCTGGCCAATCAAGCAAGGCGACCCGGCGTGAAGATCGTCGGTGCAGAGCTCAGTCAGGGGGGCAGCTGGGCCAGCTCTCAAAGGATCCTCCATCTACCGACGGCCCATGTGGTTCAATCCAATTTGTGCGCCCTGCCATTTTCCGATGCCACGTTCGATTTTGTCTATTCTTACGGCGTCCTTCACCACATGGCCGTTCCCTCGAACGGCTTGAGGGAAATGGTCCGGGTGGCCAAGCCAGGCGCCTGGCTGGCAGTTTATCTCTACGAGGATTTCAAGGATCGCCCCCTCCTCTGGAGGATCCTGCTATGGCTGGGTAATCTGCCCCGATATCTCACCACGAGATTGCCCCGAGGCCTGCTCTACCTGCTCTGTCAACTGGCCTCCCCCCTCTTCTACCTTCTCTTCACCGTCACTTTTCGTCTATCGCGCCGATGGGGCCCGCTGGGTCGCTGGACCCACCGGCTGCCCTTTCGCCACGGCAGACATCCTTTGGATCTGGCGGGGGATCTGTACGACCGTTTCGCCACACCGATCGAACAGCGGTATTCTCGGGAATCTGCGATGGCCCTCTTTCGAAAGGAGGGATTGGAGCAGGTTCGAGTTGCCAATCGACGAGGTTGGATGGTTGCCGGGACGAAGCCTTCCGGGATCTCCCCATGCGGATCGTAAGGATTGTGACGCGTCTGAACATCGGCGGTCCCTCCATTCATGTGACCCTTTTGTCTACTCAGCTGGATCCCACCCGATTCGACACCTGTCTCGTGGTCGGCAAGCCGGGAGAGAAAGAGGGGGACATGAGCGCTCAGGTCGCCGCCCGCGGTGTACGGATGATCCGACTGCGGCATCTGGTGCGATCCATTCATCCATGGCTGGATGGGGTGGCATGGCTTCGGCTGATCGGCATTCTCTGGAAGGAGCGTCCGGACATCCTGCATACCCATATGGCGAAGGCCGGGGCCTTGGGCCGCTTAGCCGGTATTCTCTACAACCGCTTAGGCCCCGGCCGCATCCCCCAGGAGAGGATGATCCTCATCCACACCTTTCATGGGCATGTGTTGGAGGGCTACTTCTCCCCAAGATGGTCAAATCGCCTTGCCACTGTCGAGCGCTGGCTGGCCCGCCGGACCGATTGCCTGATCGCAGTGAGCCCACGGATTCGGGATGAGCTCCTGAAGAAAGGGATCGGTCGCAAAGAATCCTGGAGGGTCATTCCGCTGGGGCTGGATCTTTCAAAACTGGTCAGGCTGTCTCTACCTAACGGCGCAGAGCCGTTGAGATGCGGCCTGGTAGGCCGACTGGTCCCGATCAAGAATCCCAGACTCTTTCTGCAGGCGCTCAGCCAGCTCAACCGGGAGGGCTTCTCTCCCGAGCTGCATGGGTTCATCGTGGGGGAGGGACCTTTACGGAAAGCCCTGGAGGTGGAAGTTCGCTCCGAGCGTTTGGAAGGCCATCTTCACTTCACCGGCTGGCAAGAAGACCAGGAGCGCTGTTACCGGGATCTTGACATCGTCTGTCTGACCTCCTTGAACGAGGGAACGCCTGCCTCCCTGATTGAAGCGATGGCCGCCGGCCGGGCGGTGGTGGCTACCGATGTCGGAGGCGTGCGTGATCTGCTGGACCCGGAAGGCTCCAATCCAACACCCATTCCAGAGGGAGGCTTTTGTATCACCCCGGTAGGGATCCTGTTCCACTCGGGAGACGCCCAAGGGCTGGCTGCCGCACTGCGGCATTTGGCTCGAAACCGTTCCGTGCGCCAAACCTTGGGGGAGGCAGCCCGGCGTCATGTCAGGGAACGGTTCAACCACGAGCGTCTACTTCGGGAGATCTCCAGTCTCTACGAAGAATGGGTGGGGTCGAGGAGGTAATGGGACTTCGGTTGCGGGCGCGACAGACGATCGGAGAAATCGCGTACCGAATGCGTCCCCACCCCCTTCCGTCCGGCTCCTTGTCCGTGCTGATGTACCATGCGATCACGCGGGAGGATCTGCGGGACCCAGAGCAGCAAAGCGTTTCCTTGCAGCAATTCTCAGATCAGATGGAAACCTTGCAGGGCATGGGCGTACGCTGGGTCTCTCTGGAAGAAGGCCTGCGTTCGTTAAAAGAGGGCCACGGGGTCGGAACCTTGGTATCGGTGGTCTTCGACGACGGATATGTGGGGGTTCACGACCTCGCCCTAGAGGTGCTGGTTCGATACCGGATCCCCGCGACCCTTTTTCTGGCTACAGAACAGATCGGCCGACCTGTCTTTCCGGACAGTTCTCCCCGATTGGGGCGCCCTCTCACCTGGTTGGAGGTGCAGGTCCTCATCCGGGAAACCGGCTGCGCGATTGGCAGCCACGGTCACAGTCACCGTCCATTGACCCGGCTTTCCTCCGAAAAAATCCGCGAGGAGCTGAAGGCCTCCAGGGCCGCCATTGAAAATCGGGTGAACCAGGCGTGTCGACTCTTCGCCTATCCTTACGGCGCAGCCGGAACCTTCGACACCAGGACTGAGGGCCTTTTGAGCGAGGGAGGCTTTACTATTGCCTGTACCGCTCTTTGGGGGCAGTGCAGGACAGGGGTCCATCCTCTTCGTCTACCCAGGATGCGAGTCTCCTGGTGCGACACCTCCCACGAGCTGGAGAAATCCTTGGCGGGATGTTACGATTGGTATCGCCTCCTTCAACTCCTTCAACCCCGTCGCACTCTTTAGTGGTATCATATTGACTCACAAAATGGTGACGATAAGAGGATGAAAATACTGATTACTGGGGGTGCGGGGTTCATCGGTTCTCACCTTTCACAGGTGCTGGTGGATCAGGGCCATGAGGTGGTGGCCATCGATAATCTTTCCACGGGGCAGGTGAATAATCTGGCCGGCCTAAAAGGGAATCCGCGTTTCCAGTTGGTCATCGGTTCCATCCTTGACGAGCGCCTCGTCGATAAATTCGTCGAGCGGTGCGATGCGGTTTACCATCTGGCTGCCGCTGTCGGGGTGCAGCTCATCGTGAACCATCCTCTCGAGTCGCTGACCACCAACATCAGAGGCAGCGAGATCGTTCTCGAAACGGCCAACCGCTACCAGAAGAAGGTACTCATTACCTCCACCTCCGAGATTTACGGAAAGAACACCAACGCCCCGCTCAAAGAAGACGGCGATCGGATCCTGGGATCCCCGCTGAAAAGCCGTTGGTCCTATTCCACCTCCAAGGCGGTGGACGAAATCCTGGCTTACACTTACTGGAAGGAGAAGGGCCTACCCACGGTGATCGTTCGCCTCTTTAATACCGTCGGCCCACGCCAAAGCGGCGCATACGGCATGGTGATCCCGCGCTTCGTCCAGCAGACCCTGCAGGGAGAACCCCTGACCATTTATGGAGACGGTAAGCAAACGCGTTGCTTCCTGCACGTCCAGGATGCGGTACGGGGAATGGTTGACCTGATGATGCATCCCGAGGCAACGGGAGAGGCCTTCAATCTTGGCAGTCAGGAAGAGGTCACCATTGAGGCGGTCGCCAAGATGGTCATCCAACTGACCGGCAGCTCCTCCTCCTTAAAGTTCATCCCTTACGATCAAGCCTATGAGGAAGGCTTCGAAGACATGGCCAGGCGGGTACCGGACATCTCAAAGGCGAAGCGGGCCGTTGGGTTCGAACCGAGTATGAAGCTGATGGATATCCTGCATAGCGTCATAGATTATTATCGAAACAAGCCCAACGCCTTGGTCCAGAGGGCCCATTGAGCCTGCCGACCTGGTCGCCGCGGATTCTCCTCGCCGCGGTGGCGGGTTACATCTTCACCTATCTCACGATCCCTCTGATACGTCGCTTCGCCCTCGCCACCGGTTGCGTTGCGCATCCGGCTGAGGACCGCTGGGGACGACGGATTGTGCCCCGCCTGGGCGGTTTGTCCATCGCAGCCGGCTTGCTCGGGGCAACCCTCTGGAGCCTGCCCCATGACCACCGTCTGCTGGGATTATTGCTGGCAGGGCTCTGGATGGGGGGTGTTGGGCTGGTCGATGACTTCCGGAACCTCCATCCCATCTCCAAACTCATTGCGCAAATTGTCGCGGGATGCCTCGTCGTCCTGTGCGGGCTACAGGTGGATCTTGAGCCCTTTTGGCTAGCTGTCCCTTTGACCATTGCCTGGCTGGTTCTTGTGATGAACGCCTTCAACCTCATGGATAACATGGATGGCCTATCGGCCGGAATCGGGGCGATCGCGGCCCTGTTTTCAACCTGGTATGCCCTTCAAGCGGATCAGGTATGGACGGCTCTCATCTTTGCCAGCATACTGGGAACGACGCTGGGATTCCTGCGCTACAACCTTCCTCCCGCGAAGATCTTCATGGGGGACACCGGCAGTCAGGTATTGGGCTTAAGCCTCGGCACACTGACCATGACTGCAACATGGCATCAGCCGGTTCGCCTGCTGGGCATCCTTTCACTTCCAACCCTTCTTTTGGCGGTACCCATCTTCGATACCCTCTTCGTTACCGTTCAGCGCCTGCTGCATCACCGCCATCCGTTCCAAGGGGGGACCGACCACTTATCGCACCGCCTCGGAATCCTTGGGCTCACCAGCCGTCAAGTGGTGTTTACCTTGTATGGGCTAACCGCAGCCTTTGGAGCGCTTAGCCTCGTGATCGTCAACCAGGAGCCGTTGTCCGTTCTCGCCGTGTGGCTTCTGGCGATCGGCTTCCTACTGATGCTGGGCGCCCATCTCGCCAAGGTCAGGGTGTACACCGAGGTAGAACCGCCGCCAGCGGAAGCAAAGGTAACCTGGATCGAAACGATGCTGATGCACAAGCGCCGGCTCGTAGAGGCGAGCATTGACTTTGTGCTCATCTGTGCCAGCTACGTCATGGCCCACGCCTTACGCTTTGAAGCCAACATTACCCCCGATCTAGAGAACCTCATCCTCCGTTCGCTGCCGTGGGTCATCGTCGTCAAGATCTGCTGTTTTTCCGCCTGTGGCTTATACCGGGGAATTTGGCGCTACATCAGCCTGACGGATCTGGTCAACATCATTCGGGCGGTCCTCTTCGGCTCGGTCCTTTCCGCCTTGGTGGTCCTGTATCTGTGGCGATTCGAAGGCTATTCCCGAGCCGTTTTTATCATCGATGGAACCCTCCTGTTCCTGATGGTGAGCGGTGCGCGCCTGATCGAACCCCTGCTCAACGAATGGGTAGGCCAATCAGGAGAGCGAGGCACTCAGGTCCTGATCGTTGGGGCAGGGGACACAGGAGAACTCCTTCTACAGCAGTTGAAACTCCAGCCGCAAACAAGGCACCGAGTGATGGGGTTCCTGGACGACGACCCCTCCATTCAGGGAAGGGCCATCCACGGGATTCCCATCCTGGGCACACGACGCGATCTGGGCCGAATCGTAAAGGCTTACGGAATACGACTGATCTTTATCGCCATGGAACACCCCCCTGGGGATCTGATCCGGCAGGTGCAGGGGTACTGTGAGGAAAACGGACTGGAGTGGAGAGTCGTTCGCTCACTGGCCGCCCACGAGGCACCTCTTCCCGCTGAATGATAACAGCCCACCAGCCCGAGCGGTTTCGTCGGGTGCTCCAATCCCTCTTAGTGGCTATGGTGTTCGTGATCCCCTTTTCCATTGCGGCCATTGAGATCCTATTCCCTCTCCTGTTGGTGGCTTGGTTGATCAGCGAGACGGGTCAGGCGACGGCATCCCAGCGCACTCTATTAAGAGTCACGGAAAAAGCGGTTCTATGGGCACTGGGCCTGTATGCAGGCACCTGCACCCTGTCGGTCTTCTACAGCGAGTTTTTCCTGCTCAGCCTGACGGGGCTCGTTGGAAAGACGTTCGAGTACACCCTCCTCTTCCTCATCGCCTTCCGTGCAATCCAACAGCCCTCCATGCCCGAGCGATGCTTACAAGCTCTTCTTCTCGCCGCTTGGCTGGTCGTTCTCCACAGCCTTCTTCAGCAAGGAGCCATCGCGCGGGCGGTGTACAAATCCACCGTTCGTGACCCGATCCTGGGTCGAACGTTGGAATACGTCCGCATGCAGGGACCCTACAAGAATCCCAACGATCTGGCGACTTACCTGATGGTGGTCGGATCGATCGCCCTCTCCGATATACTCCATCAATCCCGGATTGTCTGGAGTCGATATGCACTGGTGGCCTTAATGATCGGCTCGATGGTCTGGACTCAATCGCGGGCAGCGCTGCTGGGATTCTTCTGTGGAGCCCCCCTCTTCTTGGTGCTTTTCTGGAAAGATCGGAAACGTCGGTGGGGAATCCTGCTCCTCTTGGTCGCAGCCGTGATTTTCTTCTGTTACCTTGCCCGGCTGACCCTCCGGGAGGCCCTGACTCTGACCGACATCGGTTCCCTGGATCGAGCCACCATGTGGAAAACTGCATGGGCCATGATTCAGACCAACCCCCTGTGGGGCCACGGGATCAACACCTTTATGGCCAACTATACCAAGTACGTCGGCGACTCGAGCCGGTGGCCGGCCTACGCCCACAACTGCTATCTGCAAATCGTGGCAGAAACGGGGCTGGTGGGATTGGTGTCTTTTGTTGCCTTCCTGATTTTCCTTGGCTCCTGCATCTGCGAATCCCTGAAAATCCGCAAGGACCCTCTTCTAGCCGGCCTGGCCGCCGGCCTGGTGGCCTTTCTCGTCCAGTCCACTTTTGACACGAATTTCTATGCCCTCCGGCAGGCAGCCCTGTTCTGGACACTGGCCGGAATCGCTTTCGGGTTGTGCGTACAAATCCTTCGCAACAACCCACAATCCATTTAACGGATTCAGCGGTGAAGACGCCTTTCGGCCTTCGACAAATCCTCTTGGTTCGAACGGATCGGATGGGAGACCTCCTGATGAGCCTGCCGGCAGTTCACGTCATCCGCAGGGCCCTACCGGAGACAACCGTCGAACTTCTGATTCAAGAGTCGCTGCAACCCCTCCTGGAAGGATACACGGACGTTGACCGCCTCCACACGATTCCTGCGGAAGACCCCGTCACCTGGAAAACCATCCTGCGAACGGCAAGGCGCCTGCATCATCTGCATCCAGATGCCATCGTCATCTTCAATCCAACCAAGCTGTTCCACATCGCCTCCTTTTTGGCAGGGATCCCCATCCGGGTGGGTTATCGACGAAAATTCGGATTCCTCCTGACGCACTCTCTTCCAGACACGAAATCGATCCGAGATCTACACGACGCAGAATACAATCTTGAACTCATCCGTCTTCTGGGGATCCCGACGAACGAACCTCCGACCTTGACCCTTCCGACCCACCCTCGGGAGCAGATGCAACTCCTGACGCTGCTGGAAGGCCTCGGAATCTCAACACGGGGCCCCTTGGTTGCACTGCATCCCTGGACAAGCAACCCTGCCAAGAGCTGGCCGCTGGAATCCTTTTGGTCCGTAGCAGACAATCTGATCCAAAAGGGGCAACCGGTCGCATTAATCGGAGAGCCGACCGCCGAAGAAAGACGGATCCCAGCCCCGGGGGGAGTTGCGGATCTGCGCGGCCGAATACCGCTGGGGTTGCTGCCGGAATTTCTCCGTCTCTGCACGGTTCTCCTCTCCAACGACAGCGGCCCTGCTCACGTCGCTGCGGCAGTCGGAACGCCTGTCGTAGTCGTCGCCCCCAAGGAGCATGAGCGACAATTGCAGAGGTGGCGCCCCATCGGAGAAAGCCATCGAATCCTCATTGCCCCGACGATTTCCCAGGTGTCGTCCGAAATCCGCTCCATCCTGGACTCGGGGTAGGGGGCAACTGGAGCCGATGCGAATCCTACTCGTCAATCCGTTTGGGATCGGGGACGTTCTCTTCTCTCTTCCTCTCGTCCGCGCCCTCCGATCCACTCAGAGGGAAGGCCTTCTGGGCTACCTCTGCAATCGTCGCACCGCCGATCTGGTTGCCAGCTGGGATGAGCTCAACTGGCACGGGGTCTTCGAAAAGGATGAGCTCCGGATGGCTTGGCGAAAATCGAGAAATCAGGGCATTACCTTGCTCCGAAGGGTTATCCAATCGGTCCGCGAACAGCAATTTGATCTGCTCATAGACCTTTCTCTGGGGTGGCAGATCAGCTTGGCGGGACTGCTGGCTGGCATCCCGAAGAGGATCGGCTTTGATTTCCGAAATCGGGGCAGGTTCCTGACCGCTCGGCTTCCCATCGAGGGATTCCACACCCAGCGAGTCAGCAACTATTACCTGGATCTATTGAGCCTGGTGGGGATTCCCAAGCCGGATAAAATCGACGGCCAGCTGCGGGTCCCTCCTCACTTGAATGAGGAGATCGACCTCATCCTCCAGGGACTAGGGATCTCACCGGAGCGGCCCTTGGTGGGGCTTGTTCCCGGGGGAGGAGCCAGTTGGGGCCCCTTTGCCATCTACAAACAGTGGCCTCCCGAGCGATTCGCCCGAGTGGGGGATTCGCTCGCAACACGCTCCGGAGCCCAGGTCATCCTGTTTGGAGATTCGAGGGAGCTGTCTCTCTGCCAACAGGTTGCGGGAGCCATGAAAACGGTACCACAGATGGTGATTCAAGCCCCCTCTTTACTATTGTTGGCCGGATTACTGCGCCGATGCAATTTAGTTGTGGGAAACGATGGGGGGACGCTCCATCTGGCCTGTGCCGTAGGGATCCGAACCGTCTCCATCTTTGGGCCCGTGGATGGATCCGTCTACGGCCCGGCGCCGGGGGAGACGGCTCATCGTGTCGTGTCCAAGGGACTGGCTTGTCGTCCTTGCTACCAAGGGTTCCGGTTCCCACCTTGCCCGTGGGACAATGCCTGTTTGAAAGAACTGGCGGTAGAATCCGTCTTGGAGGCCGCAGAAGATCTTCTCTCCTCACAGTAAGGCCCCCATGGGCAAACGCCTTGACCGATGGATGGTTCTGCTTTTAACCGTCGCCGCTGTTCTGTTGTTGTTGAATCTGGGCAACGGCCGCCTTTGGCAAGACGAGGCAGAGACCGCCGTACTGGGGAAGAATATCCTCCGGTACGGTTATCCACGCGCCTTTGACGATGTCAATCGCCTCAACCCTGAGCTTCCAGTAGGCAAGGGCTACGCCTGGACCTATCATCCGTGGCTGACGATGTACAGCGCGGCAGTCTCCTTTCTCCTCCTGGGTCCAACAACCACCGCCGCCCGACTACCCTTTGCCCTGATGGGGTGGATTTCCATCTGGCTGGCCTATCGGCTTGCGGGGCGCTTGAGCGGTGACAGAACAGTGGCTCGATGGACCGCGTTCCTCTTGGTGACCTCGATCCCTTTCCTGCTTCATATGCGACAGTGCCGGTATTACGCCCCCTCCGTTCTCTTTTCCCTCTGGTCCGTCTGGGCCTATGAGCGTTTCCTCAAAACCCGCCCCTGGGCCGGACCGGAACTGGTCACCGCCCTTGTACTCCTTTTCCATTTTAACCACGGCGTTTTCTTGCCAACTGGCGCAGCCTTGCTCCTACACTTCAGTTCCACCCGACCCACATCAGAACAGTTGGGAAAGGCCTTGCGCGTCGTCGGCACCGTTCTCCTGCTGACGGCCCCTTTTTATCTTCTCCTCCAGGCCTCTCAGCACCGCGGCCCTTTTGACTGGAAAGAGATCCGGCATCACGCAGAGTTCTACTTCCGCCAGATCAACCATTTCATCCTTCCGGTTTCGTTCTGGCTGATCACCCTCCTCCTCTGGAGGCCTTCGGCAGAAACCTTGCTGGGCAAACCGGGAGGCCCGCTTCGCAAGGCCGTGAACCTCGCGCTTACCCTATTGCTGCTGGGGCTGGCCTTCCTCATCTTCGTTCCGCGACAGCGACATTTCCGGTACCTGGTTTACCTCATCCCTTGGTTCCTTTTTCTGCAAGCCGTCCTGTTGGCCGGTTTGTGGAGAAGAAGGCGCTGGGCGGCAATCGGGTTGGCCGCCTTCCTGACCCTGACAGACCTGCATTACACCGCCCCTGATCTGATCCTGCAAAGGCTGGGTCACAAACCATCGAGCAGGCCTGGATTCCGGTCCCTCCCCTGGGAATTCCTGTACGAGTTAACGCACACCTACCGAGGGCCGATGGATGGAATCGTAGAATACCTGCAGGCACACGCTGAGAAGGGGCAAACCATCAAGATTCCTTACGAAGACCACTGCCTGATCTTTTACACCCCGCTGCGTGTTGAGCCCATCACCGAGTTCGCCCAACCCACCACACCCGATTGGATCGTGTTGCGAAGAGACTGGCTTCCTGGGGGTTTTCTCCAATCCCCGTACTATCAAGAAATTCGGATGCGTTACCGACAGATCGTTCTTGACACCCCGGATATTCCCTGGCAGAATCGGCCCGATCCCGGCTATCACCGGTTCCGGACCGACCCACAGGCTCCACCGGTGATCCTGTTCCAAAAGATGAGCTCATCCCAATCATGAAGGGCGCACAGTTTTCCCTACACGCTCAGATGGAAGAACGACATTGGTGGTTCCTGGCGCGGAGGAGGATTGTCCGTGAACTGGTGCATTGCGTCCTCCCCCCCAATGGGGAAAGGACGGTGCTGGACATCGGGTGCGGGACAGGCGGGAACATCGCTGCCTTTGCCCGCGAATATCGCTGCGTCGGCATCGACCCGTCAGCCGATGCCATCCGCCTTGCGCAGGCAAGATTCCCGCAAGCTCAATTCGTGCAGGGCTTCCCCCCGGACGGCATCGGTCCCATCCTCTCGTCCGCCCATCTTCTTCTGCTCATGGATGTGCTGGAGCATATCCCGGACGACTCCTTCTTTTTCTCCGATTTGCTCGCGCAGGCCAAACCGGGCAGTTATCTCCTGATCACTGTCCCAGCCGACATGACGCTCTGGAGCCCGCACGACGTCAGCTTCGGTCACCATCGGCGCTACGATCCAGACCAATTGCAACGGCTCTGGTCCCGCCTACCGGTCAAGACGTTGCTTCTGTCCTATTACAATGCTCACCTGTACCCCCTCATTCGAATGGCGAGGAACCTGAACCAACGGCTGGGCAGGGCCTCCGGCCAGGCAGGAACGGACTTCAAGCTTCCCATAAAACCGGTCAATCGGCTCCTGGAGAATCTCTTCGCCTCTGAGGCATGGGTGCTGGCAGAGTTATTGAGGGGAAGGCGCTTGGAAGGGTTTAGACGAGGCGTCAGCCTCATCGCGCTGCTACACAAGGAGAACTGATATGCAACCCAAGGTTTCACCCACCCTCTCCATCGTGATTCCCCTCTTCAATGAAGAAAAGCTGGTGCAGGAATTGGTCCAGCGCCTCGTCCGAAGTTGCCGCGGGCTGAAGGTACCCTTTGAAGTGGTCGTGGTCAATGACGGCAGCCGGGATACCACCCTTCAGCGGCTCGTGGCCCTGAGCGGAGATGTCCAAGAGTTAAGGGTCGTGGATCTGTATCGGAACTTCGGCCATATGGCGGCCCTCAGCGCCGGCTTGGCGCTGGCCCGCGGGAAGGCCATACTCACCATGGACGGAGACCTTCAGGATCCCCCCGAGCTTATCCCCAAACTGTTCTCCCACTGGCAGGAAGGGGCTGACGTCGTGTACGGCCTGCGTACCGCGCGGGAGGAGAGCCCCCTCCAGCGGCTCGGAACACAGCTGTTCTATTGGCTCCTCTCCAAGGTGTCCGAAACCGAGATCCCAAAACAGGTCGGCACATTCGGCCTGATGGATCGGAAGATCCTGGATCTGCTAAACCGGATGCCGGAGCGAGACCGGTTCTTTGCCGGGCTACGGGCGTGGTTAGGAGGCAAGCAGTCTTTTGTCCCATACGAAAGGCCGGACCGTCCTTTTGGAAAAAGCCGGGTTGGGTTGGAAGGCCTGTTCCGCCTTGCCCGAACCGCCTTAACCTCCTTCTCGAAGGTACCGCTCCGTTATGCCAGCAGCCTTTCCTTGATCTTCGGCTTCTCCCTGTTCCTCCTGGGTCTATTCGCCATCCTCATTCGACTCTTCACGAATCTTGCCATACCCGGCTGGGCAACCTACACGACCTTATTGGGGATGATGGGATTCGTGCAATCTCTCCTACTGGCCATCCTTTCCGAGTACGTCGCCGTAATCTTCGACGAGGTCAAAGGCCGGCCCCTGTTTCTGGTTCGCCAGGAATTCAACGACGGCCGCCCCCGGGAAGGGCAGGGGCTGGAGGCTGCGAGAGACCCCCTATGAAGATCGCCGCGGTCTTCTGTGTCTACAATGAGGAAGAGTACATCGAATATTCCGTCCGATCCATTCTTCCGGCGGTAGACCGGATCTTCATCTGTCTTGGAAGGGTCCCCTACAACGCCTACAACCCCACAGCCAGAGACGGTTCTCACCCGGATCGAACAGAGGCCTTGGTCGACCAGCTGCAGAAGGCTGACCCCAAGATCCGACTCCTTAAGGGGACCTGGGACTCGGAGGTGGACCATCGCAACGCCGGCCTGCAGCTCTGCCTTGAGGACGACATCGACTACTACTGGCTCGTGGACGGAGATGAGGTTTACCGCCGGGACCATATGGAAAACATTCGAAAGGGGATCGCCTCCCATCCGAAGGTTGGCACCTTCATCGTCAAGTGCCACATCTTTTGGCGAAGCTTCTCCTATCGAATCCCCGCCCAAGAGATGTCCTGGCGGCCTCGGCGGATTTTCAAGATCACCCGGTTCCGCAATCTCCTGGGGATTCGGTTCCCGTACCGCTGCAGCTTTGTCGGGCAAAACGAGATGAACAGCCTGGGTCCAGTCTATGAATTCCCACCTGGAGAGGCGGTCTTTTATCACTTCTCCTATGCCCGTTCCGCCCGAGCCATGGAAGACAAATTCCGGACGTTCAGCCACGCCCATGAAATCCGGCAGGAGTGGATTGATCAGGTTTGGAAGCGCTGGCCAAGCCAGCGAGAGATGACCAACATTCACCCAGTTGATCCCCCAAAATTTCCGCAGGCGCTTCGGGTCTCTCCAGACGACCTGCCGGAGATCCTCAAGAGGCATCCGTACTATGGCCGAGACATCATCTCCTGAGGTCGCGGTGGGCCGGCACAGCCGATAATGTCTATCTGCGATGTGGTGATTCCGATCTGGAATGAACCCGGCCGTACCCAGCGGTGCCTGGAAAGCCTACTGGCCACAACCGGCGAACCGATTCGGCTCATCCTAATCGATAATGGAAGCAGCCAGCCAACCCAGGATCTCCTGGAACGATTTCGCAGCCAAAGTCGTTTTCCGGTGGAGATCCTCCGCAACGAAATCAATCTGGGTTTCATCAAGGCAGTCAATCAGGGAATCCGGGCGGCTCGCTCACCGTGGATCTGCCTTTTGAACAACGACACGATCCTGACCCAAGACTGGCTTGCTGAGATGCTCAAGGTCGGCGAGGCCGATCCGCGGATCGGCCTGATTAACCCCACCAGCAACTCCCTTGGTTTTCATACCGACCCAGCATCCCTCAAAGATTACGCCGCAGGCTTGCGATCCCAATCGGGAAGATGGACGGAGCTGTCCGTCGCCTTGGGCTTCTGTCTGTTGGCCCGACGGAGCCTGTTCGGACAGGTGGGCCTATTGGACGAATCTTTCGGGATGGGGAACTTTGACGACGACGACCTATCCCGCCGCGTCAGGGCACACGGCCTGCTCTGCGTCAGGGCCTGCGGTGGCTACGTTTACCACGAAGAGAAGGTGAGCTTTCGGAATCTGCCGGGATGGGAGAAGACCTTCGAGCAAAATCGCCGGCGCTTTGAGGAAAAATGGGGACGCCGGCTGAGGATCCTATGGGCCGTCCGGGGAGGTGACCCTCCGGCGATCCAAGTTCAAGCTAGGGCGGCAGCCGAATTGGCTCGGCAGGGACATTGGATCACCCTCCTCGCCAAAAAATCCGACCTGCCTGCGGAGGTACTCACCCAGGCGCAGATCAATCGATGGGACATGCCCGAGAGGAGCTGGAGGTTTCGTGCAACTTGGCGGTTGCTCACAAAGAGAAAGAAACCGTTTGACCTCGTGATCGCTTATGACCCAGACTGGTTGGGGTGGGTTCGTCGACTGCGCTCACTGCATCGGGCCAACCTCCTTTCTTCCCCGACCGATCAGGAGATACTAGATCAATGCCGGATCCTATCCCGCTCTCCGTCGTGGTCCGCGCCAGAGGAAGCGCGACCACTTCCTGCGGCAACTCCGTTGCCGCTCTCGGTCGTCGTCATCACTAAGAACGAGGCCTCGCGGCTGCCGGCATGCCTGGACTCGGTCCGGTGGGCCGGGGAGATTGTGGTGGTGGATGACGAATCGACCGATGACACGGTGGCCATCGCCAAGAGCTACACCGACCGGGTGATTCAGCGCCGCATGGACATCGAGGGCCGACACCGCAACTTTGCATACTCGCAGGCCGCCTACGACTGGGTGTTGAGCCTCGACGCCGATGAACGGGTGACCCCGGAGCTTCGGGATGAAATCATTCGGTTGCTGCGAGGTCAACCGCCTTGTCCCGGGTACACCGTCCCGCGCCGAAATTACCTCGGGCCTTATTGGATTCGGCACGGAGGCTGGTATCCCAGTCCTCAGCTGAAGTTATTTCAGAAGGACCGCTTTCGCTACGAAGAAAGCGAAGTCCATCCCCGGGCATTCATGAATGGCGACTGCGGCACGCTCACACACGATCTGATCCATCACTCCTACCGGGACCTGGCCGACTTCTTGGCCAAGCTCAACCGGCAGACGACCCTCGAGGCTCGCAAATGGGTCAAGGACGGCCGGCGGATGAGCCTCGCCAAGGGCCTGTGGCGCACCTTCGACCGGTTCTTCCGAACGCTCTGGTTGAAGCAGGGGTACCGGGACGGATTATTGGGATACCTCGTAGCAGTCTACGCGGGGCTGTACCAGTTCCTCAGCTACGCGAAATACTGGCACCTCAAAAACACTGAAGGGAAGGCGGTCAGATTGGAGGGTGCGGGTGAGCGGGCATGGGTGTCCCAAGCGGGCATGGTGTCCCGAGCCGAAGGCGAGGGACGAGCGAGGGACATCGACGAGCGAACGGCCACGCTGGGGCCGTTCGCGTCCCGCGAATCCGCCGCCCTCCGATCTGACCGACAAACCCTCTCGGCGGTGATACTCACAAAGAATGCCTCCGTGACCATTCAGGCCTGCCTCCAATCGGTCCGCTGGATCGATGAGGTCATCGTGGTGGATGGCGGCTCCACCGATGGCACGTGCCAGATCGCAGAAGCGGCCGGCGCCAAGGTCATCACCGAAACACGAGCAGATGACTTTGGCTCCCTGAGGAATCTCGGTACGGAGCAGGCCAGCGGGGACTGGATCCTCCAATTGGATGCCGATGAGGTGATCACCCCCGAGTTCCGAAAGGCCCTGGAACAGATCCTGCTCCACCCAACGCCTCATGTGGCCTATAAATTCCGGCGCAGGAACAACTTCTTGGGCCACTGGATGCGGTTTGGGGGATGGGAGCACGATTCGCTGCACTTGTTCCGGAAGGGGTTTGCCCGTTATGAAGGCCGCGTTCACGAACGGCTTTTGGTCGACGGCTCGATCGGTAGGTTGCGCGTTGGGGTTGAGCATTATCCCTTCCGATCGCTGGAGGAGTTCATCGACCGGCAGAACCGCTACACAACGCTTGAGGCCCTGCAACTTTTCGAAAAGCAGCAAGCCCCGTCCAACAAGGAACTCCACTACCAAATAACGAGAAAATCCGCTAAACTCTTCTGGAAGCTGTATATCAAGAAGCAAGGCTTTCGCGAGGGGAGGGTGGGACTGATTTTCTGCATACTGTATGGGTTCGTCCACCTCATTAAGTGGGCAAAGCTTTGGGAATTAGCACAACAAAAGGAGATACCATGCGGGTCCTGATAACGGGTGTTACAGGTTTTGTTGGCAGTCACCTGGCCGAGTTCCTATTGGAGAAGGAGATTGAGGTCTACGGCACACAGCGCTGGCGCAGCAAGATGGATAACATCGACCATCTGAAAAACCGAATCAAGATGTACGAATGCGACCTGCGGGACGCGACCTCTGTCCGCCAAGTCCTTTCGGAGGTTCGGCCCGATCGGATATTCCACCTGGCTGCCCAATCCTTCGTGCCCATGTCGTGGAAGGCCCCTTCGGAGACCATGGGCACCAATACCATCGGCCAGATTAATCTCCTGGAGGCAATCCGCGAATTAGGGCTGAATACAAGGGTGCAAATCGCGGGCAGCTCGGAGGAATACGGCTTGGTCTACCCTGAAGAACTTCCCATCGTCGAAACCAACCCACTGCGCCCGCTTAGTCCTTATGCGGTCTCCAAGGTTGCCCAGGATCTTTTAGGGTTCCAGTACGCGCGCAGCTACAAGATGCACATCGTCCGGACGCGGGCCTTCAACCACACCGGTCCACGGCGTGGGGAGGTGTTTGCCACCTCGAGCTTCGCCAAACAGATCGCCCTGATTGAAGCGGAGCTTCAAGAGCCTGTCATTTACACCGGCGATCTGTCAACGCGCCGAGATTTCACAGACGTCCGGGACGTCATCCGAGGCTACTGGATGGCATTGGAGGAAGGAGACCCAGGGGAGGTTTACAACCTCTGTTCCGGAAGGGACGTCGCCATCCGGGATGTGCTCGAGATCTACCTGGAGCACACGGATCGCCGCATTACCGTCAAGGTAGACCCCCAGCGACTGCGGCCGAGCGATGTGCTTTTGTTGCGTGGGGATTGCTCCAAATTCAGGAAGAAGGTTGGCTGGCAGATCACCATACCTTTGGAGAAAACGTTGGAAGATCTCCTGAACTACTGGCGGAACAAGATCAAACCCGCAGCCGTTCCTGTTGCGTAACAGGGCCGTCTTCCTTGACCGGGATGGGGTGATCAATGCCTCCCCAACCCAAAAACGATACATCACCTCCTGGGAAGAATTCCGGTTCCTTCCCGGCGCCCTCGCTGCGCTGCAGGCCCTCAAGACCTCTCGCCGGAAGGTCATCGTCGTTTCAAACCAAGCCGGTGTAGGGCGGGGCATCCTGCAGGCCTCTCAGTTAAGAGAGATCACCCGAAGGATGCTGCAGGCCACTCGGGCGGCAGGCGGACGGATCGATGCCGTCTATTACTGCACCCACTCCCCGGAGGAGGGCTGTCCATGCCGCAAGCCGCGGGCGGGGCTGCTTCGGAAAGCCGCCCGACGGCTCTCGATCAATCTGGAGAGGTCGTTCGTGGTAGGGGACAACGTGACGGACATTCAGATGGGCGCGGCAGCAGGCTGCAGGACCGTGTTGGTCCTCACAGGCATCACGGAGCGCAAGGACGCAAAGCAGATGGCCGTCTCTCCGGACAAGACTGTCCGGGATCTCCAACAAGCCGTCGGCTGGATCCTCCGCCAGCGATGAAAATCCTCATTACCCATGTCCCGGCGGGTTCCGGCCACGAAAAGGCGGCTGAGGCAATCTTTGTCGCTCTGCGGAAAATCCGGCCGGAGGCGGAGGTGACACTGCTGAATGGCCTTGAGGGAATGAGTTCTGGATACCAGTGGTGCTTCACACAGGGGTACCTAGGTCTCATTCACCGATTTCCATTCCTGTGGGGAGCTGCTTACCATCTTGCAGATCTGCAAGGACTGGCTTGGGCCGCATACAAACTCCATCGACTGAGCAACGCCTCACACGGAAAAATCCTGGAAGGCATTGTGTTGCGGTACCAACCCGACGTTTTCATCAGTACTCACTTCTTCCCGGCGGAAGTCGCTTCCTTTCTCAAACTGCGAGGGCGCCTCTCGGCCCGACTGATCACCGTCATCACCGATTTCCTTCCTCACAACGTCTGGATCTGTCCTGGGACCGACACCTACGTCGTCGGCTCCGATGTAACAAGGAAGGAACTG
Organism: Candidatus Omnitrophota bacterium; assembly: GCA_023248095.1. Lineage (GTDB taxonomy): Bacteria > Omnitrophota > Gorgyraeia > 1-14-0-20-64-10 > 1-14-0-20-64-10 > JAHFFF01. Next base: position 19,413 of record JAHFFF010000004.1, read on the forward strand.
ATGGCCCGCGCCGTCGAGGAGGAAAAAATCCGAGTGCTGGGGATTCCCATTGATCCGAAATTCAGCCGTCGATCCGACCGCAGGTCGCTGGCACAGCGGCTGGGGGTGGACCCAGAACGGTTCACCGTTTTGATCTGCTCCGGCGGGTTCGGCACAGGACCCATGGAGCAGTTGTTCCGCATACTCTCTGCCGTTTCCAAACCTCTCCAGGCCCTGATCGTCACGGGGAAGAATACGGCTCTCTTCCATCGGCTGAAGGGCCTGCGTCCGAGCATCCCCCACACCTTGAAGATCTACGGCTTCGTGGATAACATGGATGAGTTGATGGATGTCTCGGATCTGATGATCACCAAGCCGGGGGGCCTGAGCTGTGCCGAGGCCATGGCCAAAGGGTTGCCGATGATCCTGGCCTCTCCCATACCCGGCCAGGAGGCGCGCAATGCCCAGGTGGTTCAAAGGATTGGGACAGCCATCTTGGCCCAGAGGGCGAGCCGTGTCCCTTCTCTGATTCAGGAGCTGCGTTCGGATCCAGCGAGGATGCGGGCAATGGCTCAAAAGGGAAGAGAGGCCAGTTTCCCGGATGCAGCCTCCAACGTCGCGAGGCTCGCCGTCTCTTGATCCAAGACCCCCGGCAGGAATTTCGGTCCATCCTCAAGGATACGCGCCACCTGCTGGAATCCCTGCAGGCCGGTGGCATCACGAAGGTACCGGCCCCGGAAGGCTTCTCTCGGAAAGGCCTGAGCAAGAATAAGAATAAGGAAACGATCCTCGAGCCGATCCGTCGGAAGGCCCTCGTGTGCCAAGCCTGCCGACTCTGCAAAACCAGAACTCAGGTCGTTTTCGGGGAAGGGTCCCTGGACGCAAGGCTGGCCTTTGTAGGAGAGGGACCCGGCCGAGAGGAAGATCTCCAAGGCCGCCCGTTTGTGGGGGCGGCCGGAACGCTGCTCACCCGCATCATACAGGCCATGAAGTTACAGAGGGAATCGGTTTACATCGCCAACGTGGTGAAATGCCGGCCCCCTCAGAATCGCCCGCCGGAGCCGGACGAGATCGAAGCTTGCCACGATTACCTCGAAGCCCAACTGCTGACCATCCGGCCCAAGGTGATTTGCGCATTGGGCAGGACCGCAGCAACCGCCCTGTTAGAGACGAATGCCCCGATGAGCACGCTCCGCGGCCGAACCTTCAAGTGGAAGGAGATTCCCTTGATCGTCACCTTTCACCCCGCCTATCTGCTGCGCAATCCTCCCGCCAAGAAGCTGGTCTGGCAGGACATGCAGCTCGTCTTAGCGATCCTCGCCGGCCGGCCATCCCAAGAATGAAGGAGCCGCAACTCTACGCGGAGGTGGCGGTTGCTCTGCCTCTGCGAAACACCTTCCATTACCGAATCCCAAAACACCTTCAAGAACAAGCCGCAGTGGGTAAACGGGTCAGGGTTTCCTTTGGCCATCAGCATCTCCTGGGCACCCTCGTGGGAATGGTGGAACATCCCCCGCTCAAACAGCTGAAGACCATTGATGAGATCTTGGATGACCAACCCCTGCTGGACCTTCAGATGCTGGAATTGACGCGATGGATGGCTGAGATCTATCAGGCCGGATGGGGGGAAACCCTTGCCGCCGCTTTGCCTGGTCCGCTCAGAAGAGGCTTGAAGGGGATGCGGCCGAGGGAGGAGGAACCTCTCCAGGCCCCGACGCCCAACCCCCCTCTGCGCTTGACGACGGAACAGCAGAAGGCCCTGGAACCGGTGGTCGAATCGATCCGGGATTGCAGGCATGCGGCTTTCCTCCTTCATGGAGTAACCGGTAGCGGAAAGACCGAGGTCTACCTGCAGGCGATTCAGGAGGTTCTCTCCCAGGATCGATCCAGTATCATGCTGGTGCCGGAAATCTCCTTGACGCCGCAGACGATCGAACGGTTCCAGGGCCGATTCGGAAGGGAAACGGTCGCCGTGCTGCACAGCGGAATGCTGGAAAGCAGGCGGCTGCAGGAATGGCAGAGGATTCGTTCCGGTGAGGCCAAGGTGGTGGTGGGTGCACGTTCCGCCATCTTTGCGCCAGCCCGCAACCTGGGACTGATCGTCATCGATGAAGAGCATGAACCCTCCTATAAGCAGGAGGATGCCCCCCGTTATCATGCCAGGGAGGTGGCCATCCAACGGGGGAAGCTGTGCGGCGCCGCGGTCCTGCTGGGAAGCGCCACCCCCTCGCTGGAAACTTATTACCGTGCAACCAGTGAATCCTCGATCCATCTCCTGCGGCTTCAGGAGAGGATCGACGAGGTCCCCCTGCCCAAGGTTCAGGTGGTGGATATGCGGCAGGAGTTGGCCGCAGGCAGACGGAGCCGAATCTTTTCCAGGCCCCTCGAGGATGCCCTGGCCGAAACCTTGAAAGGGCAGCAGCAGGGGATCCTCTTCCTGAATCGGCGGGGCTTCGCGACCCTCGTTCATTGCCGGAAATGCGGGCATGTCCTGCGCTGCAAATCCTGCCAGATCTCCCTCATCTACCATATGGCCACCAAGAGCATGCTCTGCCACTCCTGCAAGGTCTCCGTATCGGCCCCCGAGATTTGTCCCCAATGCCGATCCGACTACGTCCGTTTTCAGGGAATCGGGACAGAGCGGGTGGAGAGCGAGCTGGCCCGCCTGTTCCCAAAGGCCGCGATCGAACGGATGGACACCGACGCAACGAAGGTCCGTGGATCCCACGCAAGAATCCTGGGGGCCTTCAGCGAACACAAGATCGATCTCCTGGTGGGAACCCAAATGATCGCCAAGGGGCTGGATTTCCCACGCGTCACCTTGGTCGGCGTGATCTCGGCCGACACCGCCCTGAACCTACCGGACTTTCGCTCCGCAGAGCGGACCTTCAACCTCCTCACCCAGGTTGCCGGCCGGGCAGGACGTGGACGGATGCCGGGCCGCGTGATCGTTCAGACCTATACACCCCATCACTATGCAATCCAGGCCGCCAAGGAGCATGATTACCTCTCCTTCTATCGGCAGGAGATTGCCATCCGGCGGCAGCTCTTCCTTCCTCCCTTTGCACGACTCATCCGCCTCATGGTCCGATCCCCTCGTGAGAGCAGGGCCTCGGCAGCCGCCGAACAGCTTGCCGCGATCTGTCGACAGCACCTAGCCCCTTCCATTCAGGTGGTCGGCCCGGCCCCCGCCGCGATCCCCCGCCTGCGGCGGCAGTACCGCTGGCAACTCCTGCTGAAGGCTTCCACCCTGGAACCTCTCCAACAGGGATTGCCGGAAATCCTGCAACAGTTTCACCGACCCAACGGCTGCTACCTGACGGTAGATGTGGATCCCCTGTAGTGCTAGGATAGGAACCATTATGATTTTACCGATCGTCAAGGAACCGAATCCAATTCTGCACCGGAAGGCTGAGCCGGTTCGTGAATTGACCGACCCAATTCAGCGGCTCATCCTGGACATGATCGAGACAATGCATGTGGCCGAAGGGGTCGGCCTGGCCGCCAACCAGGTAGGATCTCCCCTCAATCTTCTGGTCGCCAGTCCGGATGGAGAAAAGGGGAAAGAA
>JAHFFF010000117.1 GCA_023248095.1 Candidatus Omnitrophota bacterium
TCCTCCAAACCGGACTTCATCTGTCCTCCGGAGACTCCACGGAAACGGGACATGGGGAAAGCCACCAGGTCATAGGTGTCTGAATCTCGATCAAGCCTCGCAACGAGAATCCGATCTGATTGGGAATCATAAGCAAGGGCATGGCCCGCTTGAAGTTCAGACCACGGAAGGATCAGGGATCCGACGACACCGAGGGTCACCAAGTTGTAAGCCCTAACCTGGTATCTCCTGCCCCTGCCGCTGTCGGTCATCTCGAGCGAAAGGAGAACGTCCCTTCCGTTAAACCGGCCCAGCGCAAGGTCGCTGATCAACATGGGCAGAAGGCCCTTTTTTCGAGGCGGCTCCTCAGCTATCATGACCCGCCGTCCGGTTGCGGCATCATAAACCTCGATTCGACTGCGCTGGGACTCCGAGGGAGGCGGGTCGAAAGCGACGAAGAGCTTCCCTGCGGCATAAACCATGTGTGCTGGCTCATCCTTCGTCTGGATCTTAAATTTGAGCGGCCGCAGGCGCCTCTGGTCCGGTTCCACCGAGAAGGCGACGATCTGATATTGGCCCCGTACGCGCCCGCCGACAAAGAGGGTATAGTTCTCCGGAGCATAGGCCACCGCCCTGGGATGCTCCAGCCCCTTTACCTTGAGGTCGAGAACATCCTGCTCGACCTGCCCACTTTGATCCGAGCGCAGGCCGACTGCCATCACTGTCTGTCGACCCTTCTGGGTCATGAACAGCAGATCCAAATCTGGAGCATCCACAGCACCCAATGGAACTTCGATGAGGGCCCTCCTCCCCTGGGTATCTGAAATGATGGGACGAATCGTGGAAACCGGTTGGTAGCCCTTGCTCCCAAGGTCAAATCGCTCAATCCATGGAGCGAGATGTGGGTCCTGGTAACCAATCACCAGCGCCTGGCCAGCGGTTGGAACCAGCAAGATCTTCCGCACAGAACCATCGCTGCTTCCGACCACCACCCCCTCCTCCAAGCCGGCTGAAGTTCCGTCCGGCGGAAGAGGACGCAGCTGTTTCGGCAGACCCGGCATCAACAGTGGAGGTTCCGCCCCCACGTACACACGCATAAAACCTGCGCCCGACGAGACCGCCGCACTCTGAACCTGCAGCTTCCAATGGGTGGGAACTCCCCTCTGCTGAGGGTTATCACTGAGGGAAAGTGGGGTCTTGGCCACCACGAGGGGAAGTTGGCCGAACCCCTGCTCCTGCAAGCTTTGAATCTCCTGTTCAGCTTGGTCGGAGATGGAGAATCCCTCCGCACCGTAGAGATGCGCCAAGGCCGATAACTTTCCCTGCACGCTCTGGGATGGGGTGTAAAGCGACCGGGATTCCGGAACCTGTGAACCCAGCACTTCTGCAACCTCGCGGGCCAGATCCTTGGCCCCTTCGCCACCATCCGCAACAGAGTTCAAGACGGCAGCCGGCACATTCTCCCACTGGGCTCGGACATGGTCGACAACGGTCTGGAGCTCCTCCGGAGAATCTCCCTTGAATCGGTTCACGGCCACGACCATCGGGATTCCAAAAGTGCGGATGATTCTCAAATGAGCGTCCAGGTTTGCCAATCCCTGTCGCAATGCCTCTGGATTAGGTTGGGTGAGTTCTTCTTCTTTCTTCACGCCGCCGTGCCATTTCAGGGCCCGCGCCGTCACCACCAACACCGCCAGATTGGGAGACAATCCCGACTGCGGCACCACGACATCCATGAATTTTTCGAAACCGAGATCGCTGCCGAAACCGGTCTCCTGCACGACAACACCCTCCGATCCCACCAGATCGCGAGCGAGGCGGGTGGCAATCACGCTGCTTGTGCCATGGGCGATGTTGGCAAACGGCCCGGCATGCACCAGCACCGGATTGCCCTCCATCGTCTGAACCAAGTTGGGCATCATCGCATACTCCAGCAGTCCCACCATGTGGTCCACTGCATCAATCTCCGCTGCCGTAATCGGCCTCCCATCCGGTCCCCAGGCCACCACAATCCGGCCCAAGCGGCCCTCTAGATCTTTGTGGTCTTGGGCCAAGGCGAGGATCGCCATCACCTCTGAAGCGGGCGTGAGCACGAAGCCCGTCTCCTGCTCCCGTTCCTCATCACCCTTGCCCAGCCGGATCTTGATGTGACGCAATCCTCTGGCGTTGAGGTCAATTGCGTAATTCCATGCGATCCGACCCACCTGGGCCAAAGGCAACCCCTTCCAGTAGACCCGATTAAGGAGGGCCTCCATGAGCAGATTATGGGCGTCGTTGATTGCGGTGAAATCTCCCGTAAACGAGAGATTGATCCGGCGCGCCGGATAGAGCTGCGAGCGCCCCGCCCCCGTAGCGGTCCCCTTCTTTCCAAAGACGGGGCCCAGGGAAGGCTCCCGCAGAGCCCCGATCGAACGGATCCCAATGGCGTTCAACCCATCCACCAGACCAATGCTGGTCGTGGTCTTGCCCTCTCCAGCCGGTGTAGGGGTCATGCCGGTGACGATCACCAACCGGCCGGCCGGCCGCAGTTCCGGCCAGACAGCGGGAGTCCTTCTCGCCAACACCTTCGCAGCGTCAATCTTGGCGATGAACTCCCCGCGCGGCTCCGCCTCGTCCGGCCGCAACCCCAGTTCCTCGAGGATTTGCTGAACAGGACGAAGGCCGGGAGAACGTTCCTCCAACCCGGCGGGCCGAGGCTGGCTCGGCGGCTTCGGTGCGAACTTTTTCCAAACGGTATCAGTGACCTCATCCACATTAATGGCATTGGGGAGGCGTTTCTCAATCTCAGCAACAATCAATTCCACTGCCTCTGCAAGTGGGGTGTTCAATGCCTGATTTTTATCAATTCGACCAAGAATTGCCCATGCAGGAGGTTGATCGGTACTCATCTTAAGATTCTGCAGAAAGAACAAGGCTGACTCCACAACAACCCTCACGTAATCCCGTGAAGGGAAGGGCTGCCCCACCGTAATACGTTGAGCCTCCTCAAGGAGCTTTCGGACGCCTGCTTCATCAAAGGTCCTTGATTCGCCGCTTTTCCCCGGTGCCTTTTCCACCAGAGGCAACCGAGTCAAGCCGGCGTAGATCAGCAGCTGGACCGCCTGATCCGTGTTTTTCGGAAGAACCCTGGTGTTCTGCAGGGTCGCAAGCCTCACATGGATAAAATAGCTGCTGTTGAGTCTGCCGCCGGTCGGCTCATTCTTCGGCCGGGGATAAATAAGCTGTACGAGGAGCCGCTCGGCCGACACCAAGAGCTCGTCTGGAAGTTCTGGGATCCTAAAGTTTTTATCCGTCTCAGCCCCCATCTCATGCAGATATCCTCCCAATTCATGGGGAGATGGGACAATGCCCGGGCCGGCATTCAAGAGAGCCTCGGCCGACTGCAAGATGATCCGAACCGGCGGACCGGGCTGTTGATCGACAGGTTCAATCTGTAGGACGGATGTTACCTTACCGGACCCCGGATCCGCCAAAAGCAGCTCTCTCACCTCCTGTTCGTTAAGCGGTTTCCCGAACAGGTTGAGCCAAACCGTGCCCTCCGGAGGAAAATCAACCAGACTTTGGTACTCTTGCTCGGCCGCATTCCGGGATGCGTTGTAGCCTTTTCGCATGTAATGCTTCTGAAGGTCCTGGGCAATCTGCTCGAGATTATCCGCCCATAAACTGCTCAGGGTCGGCTTATGGGCCTCGAACCACTTGGGATGCGGCGCCTGGGAGCTCTGCCAGAGAAGCCTTAAAGCTCGCCACCGATCGAACAGAGCGCTGCCGTAATAGGGCCCACCCCCCGCATCTGTCTCGAACTTCTTGGCCCACGCAATGAACTTGCTGTATTGTCCCTCGAAGTCTTCGTAGCTGACGAGCTGCTCCTCCAAACCGGCCGAGAATTCGCTCTGTGAGACAGAACTCAAAGATGCCGCAAGGGGTGGAGGAACCGGCAGTGAAATCTTCCATTGCCCCGCCTTGCTCAATGCGTTGAAGTCGCGATCGATGTTGACATCATCGAGGGAGTGGAATCGCAGGACCACTGGCCCCGAGATGCCCGTTGCATCAATCAGTTTTCCAGTGGCAATGATTCGCCAATTCTGAGGATTCTCTGCATGGGCATCCACGACATACCACGGCTTGCCAGGGATCAGATCGAGAATCATCCAACCTTTGCGTCTGCCCGCTTTCACCCTTTCCGCTTCCTTGGCAAAGGTTTTCTGTTTCGCGGCTAAGAGAATCTCCTGTGCCTGAGCGGTCTCGAATCCGCCCGCACTCCGAACGTCACGAAGAAGATCGGACCATCGATCAGCCGGGAAGATGAGCACCGTGGACGGCGCGTAGATTCCAAGCCTCGGCGCCCCCCCCATAGCCTGAGATGGCCTCCCGATCAGATCCTGGTTTACAGTAAACCAGGCAGTTTCCTCAGGCTTCTCGGAGTTAAATCCCCAGATGACACCATTGGCGGTATGCTGCGGGTCAAGCCGACTGCGGTAGAACGTCAACGTTAGGCTGGAGGTTCGCACAAGGGATAATTCCTTGCCTCCCGGGGCCGGGCTGATCAATGCGACTGGAGATTTATGAAAATGAGAACCCTTGGAACTTCCGAGAGGGGTGATAAAACCCTGATCCGCGTTGCGGTCCCCCTGCTCGTATACCCAGTGACTGACCGTCATCATGGAAAGTCCGTCTCCAACAGCAGGAAAGGTGGAGTCCCGCCTGAAGACCCCTATGAAAGGCTCACCCGCACGATAACCCGAACTCTTGCCCAGAGCATCGATTCGTCTCCTCAGCTCAATCATCTGGAGTTGTGCTTCATATTGAGCGGGTAAGAATTCCTCCCGAAGACGACTCTTATCCACCGATGGGAAGATGACACGCTCCGGTTGCATCTGGAGGATAAGACTCTCTATCATCGCAGGGGTCATCAGCGTTAGGCTGGGCTCTTCCAATCCAGCTGCAGGAGTGGCCGACTGTGGAATAGGTCGAGTATCCGGGAGAAGGCCGATAGCGCCGGCAAATCTTCGGAGTTTGGTGGACAATTCTTCTAAGCCGGCACTTTCCGAAGTTTCGGTAGGCTTTAGGGCGAAAACCGGAGCGGCAAGAGAAAAGGTCAACGAGGAAGAAAGAGATAGAATGAGCGAAATCAGACGAAGATTCCGCCGCAAAAGGGAAAAGATCCCTGTAGGTTTTAGTCGTTGTCGAGCTGCCATTAGTCGGGGAGCGCACAACACTTTTAACAAGGTCGCGCGAGGCAACTTACTTTCTGTTTATAAACCGGAGCAATAAAACCCCAACCTGTCAAAATGCGGCTGGGGGGTGAAAAAGCTACAGTCTTATTAAGTGTATCTGACCAATTGCCAAAATGTCAAGGGCGTCTAGCAAAAACTTTATGACGACTAACTATCCGATTTTTGGCCCAGGTCCGGCCGGATCTCCACCGGTGTCTCGCCGGGACCCTGCAGCTGCTCGATGGAAGGAGCCTCGGTGAGGGCGGTCCGGTCCCAGAGAGCACGGCCATCGTAGGTCACGAATCGCAGGCCGGTCACACTCTGGTCCTCCAACACAAGATCCTCCGACAGGATCTCCAGATTGACCCATTTCCCCAGCTCCGGC
>JAHFFF010000118.1 GCA_023248095.1 Candidatus Omnitrophota bacterium
TGGGATGTTCATCTTGTAACTTCATGTCGTTTCTTCGGTTCCAAGGAAAGCTTAGCACAATTGCTCTTGGAACGTCAAAGTCTTGACAGGGAGGCCAAAGAAAGGGTATGTTTGCCATGTGGAGCGGTACAAGGGACGTGGTTCAGTGTAAATGGTTACATTGCGCAATTAAGTAGGGTGAGAGGATAAAATTATAATGAAGATCCGCAGCCGGTACGGGTTCACTCTATTGGAATTACTGGTGACCAGTATGGTCCTGTCGATTTTGGTATCTGTAGGGATGGCCACGTACGGCAGGTACCGGTCCAGTGCTGCGATCTTGGTGGATGAGACCAATCAGAAGGTCCTTTTAGCGGCGGCCAAGCTGTATGCCTACGACAACAATGCCTTGCCGGGTAACCTCAGCGAGTTGAGGCCTCAGGATCTGGAGCGAGCCTATGCCATGGTGACGGACGGGAAAAGGCCCTATACCTTTTTCGCCTTTTTGAAGGAAATGGTTGAGCCAATGGGTGTCGCGGAAGCCCTAACCATCGATAAGTATCTTCCGGCAGGTACCACACAGCAGATTCAAAAGATCAAGACCTGCCCAATGGACCCGACACCGCCATTGGCTGGCGGAAATTCTTATGGGATTTCTGCCACTGCGGCCAATAAGTCCTTAAGCTGGCTGCTTGATCCCAACAATGCCACTACAGCGATCATTGTGGAGACGGATAACTTAACAACGGTGGTATTCACCCGGCATCAGGGGATCTGCGTTGTCGCCTCAGCCTCAGGCGTTATTCGGAGATGTACCACAACCTCATTGAACTGCTACTAACGAGATAACAAAGGATTAGGATGAAGGTGAGAGAAAAAGCGGGAATGACAGCACTGGAGCTGATTGTATGCCTTGTGCTCCTGATGGCGTTGGTTTCGCTCGCGATGGCGGGCTATCAAAAGTACCGAGATCGCGCGGCGATGCTCGTAGACGAGACCAACCAGAAGGTGCTGCAAGCGGCGGTGAAGATCTACGCTTACGACAACAATGCGCTTCCAGGCAGCTTAAGCGAATTGCGCCCACAGGATCTTTCACGGGCATACGCAAGGGTCATGCAAGACGCAAGGCCCTACACGTTTCTAACCTACCTGCAGGAGTCTCTGGGAGTTGTGGAGGTAGCAGAGGCCGTACCTCTTCCCGGAAAATATTACAACAACGATGAGGGCATATTGACCTGCCCATCGGATCCTACCCCTCCCGCCAAGGGCGGGGTTTCTTACGGATTGTCTGCTGAGTGGGCGAACCGGCCCCTTCAGGATTTATTGAGTCCCGACCACGCCGATGAGCCGCTCATCGTGGAAGCGGACGACACAAGAGGAGATGTTGTGTACCGGCACGGGTTCTTTCATGATGTATCGGTTCAGACCACCGTTCGAGGAGAGCGTCGGAAGCAGAAGAAGGATCTGTTCAGGAGGAGGTAACCTCCCCTTCCCCGACCCGCCAGAGTTCGAAAAGGTTTTCTGGCAACTCCTGAATGAATTGAGAAGGCCGCATGAGGATCTGCCCCCGTTCGTAGCTATACCGGGTTAGCGGGTATGTCAAGTAGAGATCCCTCTTCGTTCGCGTGACTGCAACGTAGAAGAGTCGGCGTTCTTCTTCCAAGGCCTTGGGGTCTTCCAGGGATTTTGGATGCGGGATTTGGCCCTCCACGAGTCCAATCAAGAAAACGGAGGTCCACTCCAACCCCTTGGCTTGATGAATGGTGGACAGGGCCAAGTATTCATCGGGATCTTCCCAGCCGCGGATCGACTCCCCCTTGAAGGGTTCTCGAAGGGTCAAATCCTCGATGAAGCGTACACGGGAATCGTAGTTGGATGCCAGATTGATCAGTTGTTCCAGATCCTCCCGCCGATTACGGGCATCCTCAAAATGGTTCTCCAAGTAAGCTTGGTAGCCGGATTGAAGCACGATCAGCAGGGCCTCCGCGGGTTTGTCCCTCAGGCTGGTGGCAGAAACCTGTTGCAGCACCCGGCGTAGCTGTTTCCAGCCGGCCTCAGCCCGAGACGGCAGGCGGTCCCCCTCCCTGTTCCCTAATGCGGACTCCAGAGGGTTTGGATCCGGAGCCAACGATTGCCAGATCCTGCGGGCGTAGGCCGTGCCGATCCCTTCCTGGAGTCGGAGGACCCGTTCCCAGGAAAGTTCATCGCGGGGGTTAACAAGAAGACGCAAATAGGCCAGAAGGTCCTTAATATGGGCCTGTTCGAAGAAGCGGATCCCCCCCCGCACGACGTAGGGGACATTCCTTTTTGCCAGCTCCAGCTCCAACTCGGCGGCTTGAAACCGCGCCCTGAACAGGACGGCAATCTCCTGAAGAGGTACTCCCTCGGATCGAAGTTCCAGCACCCTCTGCGCTATAAAGGCAGCCTGCTGTTTCGTGTCGGTGAGGGGTACAACTGCAGGGAGCGGACCGGGCCCCTGCGTGCTCTTAAGCTCCTTGGGGAATTGGCGCGCGTTGAGCCGGATGGAGGCATTGGCCAGATGAAGGATCTCGGGGCTGGATCGATAGTTTGTCTCCAATCGGAAGATGGTTGTCTCAGGAAAGATCTCAGGAAATGTGAGGAGATTCTCCAGCTCAGCGCCTCGAAACGCATAGATGGACTGGGCGTCGTCTCCAACCGCCAGGACGTTGTGGTGCCCTGAGGCCATGGCTCGGACAAGCTTAAACTGAAGGCGGTTGGTGTCCTGATATTCATCGACCAGGATGTATCGGAATTGCTCTGCGTATTGTTTCTTCAGGTCCGCGTTGTCTTCGAGGAGCCTCAGCCATTCGGTGAGCAGATCGTCGTAGTCCATCAGGTTGTTTTGCTGCTTCCTCTTTCGATAGCATTCGTTGACGCGTTGGATGAACCCGAGGTGATCGGAGAATTGGGGGTACTGGTCTGATACGATCTGTTCCAGCGGATGCAGGGTGTTGGCCGACAAACTGAAGAGGGCCTCCAAAACGTTGGCTTGAGGCAACCGCGTCTTCGTGTGAGAGACCTTGAGGTCGTAGATACACGCGGCAATGAGGTCCTTGGCATCTTCTTCGTCGAGGATCCCAAAGGTGGGTGTGCGGTGGAGGAGCTCTGCGTGCCGCCGAAGGAAGAGATTTCCGATGTGATGGAAGGTGCCCCCCCACAGGCCCTCTGGGCGTGATTTCAGGATCCCTTCCACGCGGTCCAGCATCTGGCGAGCGGCCTTGACCGTGAAGGTGACCAAGAGGATTTGCTGCGGAGGGATCCCCTGCTCGATCAGATAGGCGACGCGATAAGTGAGCGTTCGCGTCTTGCCGCTCCCGGGACCCGCCAAGACAAGCGTAGGTCCGTCGCCAGAGATCACCACCTGCAGTTGTTCGGCGTTTAATTCCCTCTCGTAGGTGATCCTTGTGGCTCTGAGGGGCGTGGGGTGAAGGGTGTAGCGGCGGTTCAACAGGTTACTGGGCCGATTTTCGGCGGCGGTTTTTGGGGGAGGAGGTGGTTTGCTTCCTGTGCGCACGGCGCCGGGCGGCTAACCTCTTCTTTTTTTCAAGGCGCTGGCGTCGTTTCCGAAGCCGACGGAGTTTGCGCCTTCGTTTCTCAAGGGCCTCCAGGCGTTTTCTGCGCACCCGGGCTGCTGCCCGCTGTTTGAGGGCGCGGTAGCCGGCCTCGATGGCGTTGCGTTCCTCCTGAGATACTTGGCGCAAAAACTTGGAGAGATCGGATTCCCCGGTTCCCTCGAACTCCTTGAAGAAGACACCGATTTCATGCGAGCCATCTTTGTTCGGCTGAGCCAGGGGTTCGCAGCGGATCACGGTTCCATGTGCGACTAAGGGGGAAGATGAGTTGGGTAGGTTCAAATGGCACTGTACAGGTTGGATCTGAGTAATTGAGGAATCGCTGTAGGCAGAGATTCCCAGTAGACTCAAGTTTCGGGTGGTGCCATGTACCTCTTCCCCGTTACTTTTGAGTACGAAGGGTACTCGCACCTTGTATCGGGTGCGCATCCGCCGGTCGTTGCCTTTGAAGGCCACGTTGATCTCCTATTTTTTCCGGTGCGCTTTTCCCGAGAAACGCTTGCGCCTACGGCGAGCTCGAAGTTTTCGAGGGGTTTTCATTTTTGGTACACTATAACATATGAAAGGCTTTATCCGCAACCTACCCCAGATTGTTCCGGACAGCTGGTGTCAGCAATGTCGGATTTGCTGTCGTTTCCCCGATACGGAGCAGGTCCAGACGCCGGTCTGGGCTCCCTTGGAGGCGCGCTGGGCGAAGGAAGCTGGTGGAGATGGATCGTGGTTCCAGGGAGAGAAGGGTTCTCCTTCCCTCTCTCCACGGCTAAAGAGTTGTAAAGAGGGAGGTTTTCGCTGCCCTGCCTTTGACCCAACCGCCAATCGCTGCAGCATCCATTCGGTTAAACCGCTGGATTGTCGCTTGTACCCCTTTGTACTGGCGCAAAATTCCGCGGGCACGGAGGTACTCCTGACCATGGACACGAAGTGTCCGTTTATTCAGGCCCATCAAACGGATTCGAAGCTGGCCTCCTACGCCATGGGATTGGTGGAGTACCTGGATAATCCCATCGGCCATGCCTACCTCAAGCAGAACCCGAAGATCATCGGTTCCTTTTGGCCGGAGTATGTGTCGGTAGGGGGACTTCCGGGCGCTACCCGGCTTCTTCAAGGGGAGGGTCCCCCGGAGCCGCCTCATCCGGCTTTAAGTTTACTGACACGGGATCAGGAGGTCAAGCTCTGCGAGGCACTGTCTCGTCAGGAACACCGTGCCTCCCACTATACCCTGGCTGGCCTGCTGGGTTGGTCTGACCTCATCCGGATCTGGTGGGCGCCCCTGAGGGATGCGGTAGCGCTTTTTGCCCAACAGGCAGGGGGCCTCTTCATGCCGGTTCCGCCGCTGCAGGGGTCACTAACCTCGGAGGCAATTCGGGAAGCTTGGAATATCCTAACGCAGGTAAACTCGGGGAGCGGGGTCTCTCGGATTGAGGGGATTGAGCCCGCCGACAGGCCGCTGTTCGAACAACTGGGGTTCTCCGTTCGCGCAACGGAGAAGGAGTATCTTTACCGTATGGAGGATCTCGCTCATCTTCGGGGGGATCGGTATCGGTCTCAGCGCTGGGCCGTGAACCGTTGTCAGAGGGCCGTATCTTATTTGTTTCGGCCTTTTGAGGAGAAAGACTTGATCCCCTGCCTTCAGCTTTATACCCTATGGGCAATACGGCGACAGAGAGACTCCCAAGAAGATCCCATGGAGAAAAGATTGGTCCGAGACGGCCTGTTTTTTCATCGGCGGCTGATGATGGATTGGCAGAGGTTTGGGTTGGTGGGACGGGTTCTGGAGGTGAATGGCGAGGTTCGGGCCTACACCTTCGGTGCGCCAGTGTCCCAGCGCATCTTTTGTGTCTTTCTTGAGATTGCGGATAGGTCTGTTCCCGGTTTAGCACAGACCCTGTTTTGGGAGTTCAGCCGGGAGTTGGAGGGCCGGTACGTTTGGCTGAACGCAATGGGGGATTGTGG
>JAHFFF010000119.1 GCA_023248095.1 Candidatus Omnitrophota bacterium
GTCGTTTCCGAGAAGGTTGTCGTGGAGGCCGATCAAGTGCTCGCCCGACGATTCCCAGACCTGATTGAAGAAAGCCGAAGGCTCTGGAAGGCCCTCACTCCTGAAATCTCACCAAAACCACATCCTGAGGCGCTGGCACCTTTCTTGAAAAGGCTTCCTCCGGGGGATGCCTCTATCTTATGCTCGGCTTACATGGCCCAGGTCTCTGCGTTTACAACCTGGAACACCAGAGACTTCATGAAACCAGGCGCTCGTAATCTCGTATCCTTTCCGATCGTCGTGCCTGGAGAGTGCCTCGAATTGTTCCGAAGGTGGATCTCTCCCCTCCTGGAGTAAGCTCCCAATGCCAGTGCCATGGCTCGAAGGCGGAGTCGCCGCCGCGCGGGTAGGAAAGGAAGAAGCCGAATTCGTGTGCGCGGGCATGCAGCCAGCCGTACTCCTGCAATTCCTCGAACTCCTCCGGCCGGTCCTCCCCGTTGATCCCCTCGGGAGTGATGAAATCGATCGCTTGGTGTGAGGGGCTGCCGTGCTCGCTGCAGCCGGGAAGGGCAACGTGCCGGTTGGTTTCGCGCACGGACTGCTGGTGCTTGGGCATGTAGAAGAGGAACAGGTACAGCTGGTAGGCCGGGGAGCGGTAGCCGGATTCCACGAGAAGCCGCCTGCCGAGGTCCCGTTCCATGGCCGCCATCATCCGCTGGTAAGCGCTGAATGCCTGCTCCGGCAGATACTGCGCATCCAAGAGGACCGGCTTGCCGTCCCGCAAGACCACCTGGCGGTCGAGCCGAACAAAGCGGTCGGCCGGGGCGGGCAGCGGAAGGCGCCGGCTGGATCCGGCCAGAGTTTTTGGATCCACCGCCCGAAACTCTTCCAGGAATGCAATCTGCTCCGGCGTCAAACGGGCGTAGAGCTCCTCGAACGTGATCAACGGGGCGGTGCCCAGTTTCTTGCGCTCATCAACAAATGGATTGAGCGCTTGCATGATCGATTGCCGCATGGAAAGTTCCTGCTCATTGAATCCATCCAGCGAGACCGCCAGCGCCGAAGTGGAAAGCAGGAGGAAGACTGTGAAAGAAACCCACATCTTCAAATGGAACCTCACCGTTTCCACATCAGCATTATAATAGAGACGATGAAAATAGTTCGTGGCTTTGTCCTCTTGTTCCTCTTCTTTGCAACGCTCACCCACGCCTACGCTGAAGAGCCGAAGTTTCCCTATCTCGCGCGGGTGTCTGCGCCCGTGGTGAACCTGCGCAAGGAACCGGTGAAGGCCGCCCACACCTTCGAACATGATCCGCTGGAGGAGACCCAGCTTCTGTACGGCGAACCGGTGAAGGTATTGGGAGAGAGCGGTGAGTGGGTCCGGGTCGAGGCGGTGGAGCAACAGGAGTGGACCCACAATAAGCGGTGGGAGGGCTATCCCGGCTGGGTTGAGAAAACCCAGCTTGTGCTGGAGCCGCTGAATGGATCGCCGAACCTGCTGATCATCTCCAAGGAGGGAGCCGTGCGGCCGGAGCCGCGATCGAATGCCCCGGCCCTCCTCACCCTCTCCATCTGCAGCCGCCTGACGGCCCTTTCCTCTAATCTCGTTCATTGGCAGCGCGTTAGGTTGTTGGATGGTTCCATCGGCTGGATCGAAGCGGAGGTGGTCACGCAGACACCGATCCAATTTCCCAACTATCCCTTGTTGAGGCAGAAGCTCGTCCGCGCGGCTCGTCTTTTCCTCGGGGATCCTTACTACTGGGGAGGCCGATCCTCGACAGCCGTCGATTGCTCCGGCCTTGTGGGACTGGCCCATCAAGTCAACGGCATCCAGATCCCCCGCGACGCGCATGAACAGCGGATGAAGGCGCGTCCCTTGAACCGCGATCAATTGAAGGCCGGCGACCTGGTGTTCCTTTCCGAAAAGGAGGAGCCGGAAAAGATCACCCACGTTATGATGTACATCGGCGACGGCAAGGTGATTGAGGGGCCGGGCACGGGGCAAGCGGTCCGTGAGATCGATCTCGATGAACGCCTGAAGGAATCGGCCGGCAGGCGGGTTTCCTACGGGACCTTCCTCCCCTCTTAACCTTGCACATTACCGGGCTGGCCCTGACTACCCTCAATCTGCCGATGCGGCAGCCGTTTGTGACAGCACTCGGCCGGAAGAGGGTAAGCCGGAACCTGCTGGTGACCGTGCAGCTCTCCGACGGCAGCACCGGCACCGGAGAGGCCTCCGCCTCGCTCGCTTGGCCCGATGAGACACAGCTCGCCATGGGTCAAGCGCTGCGCCAGGTTATGCCAAAGCTCATCGGAGCGGAGATTCGGGCCTATCGCCGCCTATCGGACAAGGCTTGGGAAATCGCCGGCAGGCATCCCACCGCCGTCGCAGCGCTGGAGTGCGCCCTGTTGGATGCATACACCCGCAGCCGAGGGATTTCGCTCTGGAAATGGTTCGGAGGGAAGCGCCGGTCCGTCACCACCAGCTTAACCCTCTCTGCCTGGCCGCCCCGCACCGCCGCCCGCGCGGCTCGTCGGGGATGGACCCAAGGGTTCCGACAGCTGAAGGTAAAGGTGACCGGGAAAAATTTGGACCAGGATATCCAACGACTCCTCGCAATCCACCGCGCTACCCCAAAAGCAACTCTCCTGGTGGATGGTAATCAAGGCTTCACCGCGAAAGAGGCGGTTCGCTTTTGTCATGCGCTGCGCCAACATCACTTGCCGGTCATTCTCCTAGAGCAACCGGTGCCGCGCGCCGACTGGGAGGGCTTGGAGCAGGTCGAGAAGGAGGGCGGAATTCCGGTCGCCGCGGATGAATCGGCCCGGAGTGTTTCCGATGCGCGCCGCTTGATCCGGCAAAGGGCCGTATCCGTCATCAACGTGAAGCTGGCCAAGTGCGGCCTGTTCGGCGCGTTGGAGATTATTCGGCAGGCGAAGGCCTCGCGGACACGATTGATGATCGGCTGCATGGCCGAGTCGGCGATTGGGCTCTCACCCAGCGTGGCCCTGGCCTGTGGAACGGGCGCCTTCGACTTCGCGGATCTGGATTCACATCTGTTGGTGATTTCCCCACCCTGCCGCCCCGGTTTCTCCACACGCGGAGCAACCCTTTGTTGCTGCTGATCTTCATCACCCTCGTTGCGCTGCTTCGAAAACTTTCCGAGATCCCCGGCCCGAATCGGCTCTTCCAGATCCTGCCGGTTCCGTTCTGGTGCTATTTTCTGCCGATGGTGGGAACAACCCTCGGATGGATCCCGCAGAGCAGCCCTCTTTACACCTTCCTCTCCCAGCAATTACTGCCGGTTTGCCTCGTTCTGCTTTTGATCGGAACTGACCTGAAGGCATTGGCTCGACTCGGCCCCATGGCGACGCTTCTCATGTTGGCGGGATCCGTTGGGACCATCGCAGGCGGTCTGGCCAGTTTCTTCCTTTACCGCCGGTGGCTGCCGGCGGACGCGTGGGGCGGGATCGGCGCCCTCACGGGAAGCTGGATCGGCGGCTCCGCGAACATGCTGGCGGTGAAGGAAGCGCTTCAGGTGCCGGACCGGATCATCGGGCCGCTGATCATCGTCGATGCCGGCGTGGCCTACAGCTGGATGGCCCTGCTCATCTGGAGCTCCTCGCAGCAGGCGCACTGGGAAGCTTTCATTCGGCCCGGCCGGTGGAGTCCGGCGACGCACGACCCGCGATGGGGGCCCGTTCGGGATGGGGGTGAGCGGGGGGATCGCGGGGTGGAGTGGGGCGGGCTGCGCCACGACAGGACCCCGCGATCTGCCTTCGATTCCATCACAGGGGTTGTGTTTAGCATCGGGATCTCCGTGCTTGCGCAATGGCTCGGCCGCCACCTGCCCGCGCTCGGCTCGACCATCAACCCCTCCACCTGGACGATCCTCATCGTGACCAGCGTTACGCTCCTTCTCTCACTGACCCCGCTGAGAAAACTCGATCAGGCCGGCCTCTCGAAGCTCGGCACCTTTGCCCTCTACGTCTTGCTCGCCTCGATCGGAGCCCGGGCCAACCTCACCGCCATCCTGCAGACGCCGGCCTTCCTCGCGCTCGGGCTCACCTGGATCGCGATCCACGGCCTCTGCCTTCTCATCGCCGGATATTTCGCCCGGGCGCCTCTGGGCCTGATCGCCACGGCCTCGCAGGCAAACATCGGCGGCCCCATCTCGGCCCCCATCGTCGGGGCAACCTTCTCGCCTCAACTGGCCAGCGCCGGCCTGCTCATGGCCATCCTGGGCAATATCCTCGGCACTTACCTTGGATTGGCTGCCGCCTGGCTCGCGCATCATCTATCCGGAGTTTGAAATTTTGAACAATATATGTCATACTATAGGACATGGAACTAGCCTGGACACTCATGGGGGAGGGGGAGCGCCCGAGTGCCCTGCTGCGCCCCAGGGGGAGCGGACAACCTCCTAAGGTCATTCGCCCTATCCTCACTGCAGAGGACGTATGCCGCTTGCTCCGCAGGTCCAAACGCCAAGTCTACCGCTACCTGAAGGCAGGGCGGCTGCAGCCCTGCGCCCGAATCCTGGGACAATGGCTCTTCTCGGCTGAGGAAGTCCGCCGGTTCCAAAGGGACCGCATACCCTCCTTCCTAAAACCGTTCTTTTGGGACGCCCGCATGGCGGATTTGTCCTCCGAACACCATCGTGATTTCATCCTGGCACGGGTCTTGGAATCCGGAGATCGAAAGGCCGTCCGATGGGCGTTGCGCACCTACCCGAAGCAAACAGTCCTCTCCTTCCTGAAAGACCGAGGGAAGGCAGCCCTCTCAGAGCGGGCGCAGAACTTCTGGCTCTCTGTGCTTGGCGAAGCACTTCCCCGCAGGGATCGGCCGGATTGGCGTCGCCAGGGACGCCGCTGGGGTGGGATCTCATGAGGGCTGCATCGACGCAAGCGGAGCCGGTCCCGCAGTCTGTACAAAAGCTGCTTGGCCGCCTCGCACAGGCTGGGGTGTTCAAGGATTTTTATCTTGCCGGAGGGACCGGGCTGGCGTTGCTTTTGTCGCATCGCCGATCCGTAGACCTGGACCTCTTCTCCCGGAGAAATCGACTCCTTTCCGATGAGCGGAGAACCTTGGTTTTAAAGCTTAAGTCCGTCTCCCCGTGGACCCTTCTTGAGGAAAAGGATGGGACTCTTCACGGCCGGCTTGGACGGGTGAGGGTGAGCTTCTTTGGGTACCCTCAGCCGCTGGTCAAACCTCTTCTGCGCCGGGGCCGGGTCCGCATCGCCTCGCTGGAAGACATTGGGCTCATGAAGATCGGGGCCATCATCGGCAGAGGCTCCCGCAAGGATTTTGTGGACCTCTTTGAGATTTGTCAACGTTGCCCTCTAGATAATCTTTTTCGCCTGGGGAAGCGAAAGTTCAAGGACTCACGGGACTTTATCCTGCAGGCATTGAAGGCGCTTTGCTTCTTTGAGGATGCTGAACGGGAAC
>JAHFFF010000120.1 GCA_023248095.1 Candidatus Omnitrophota bacterium
GTACGAAGAGAAGCGGGCGGCGATGCTGCCGTTGCTCTGGCTGGTTCAGGAAACCTTCGGCCGGATTCCTCCCGAGGGGGAGGAGTGGGTATCCCAGAAACTGGGAGTGGCGGTCTCGCATGTGCGCGAGGTCATTTCTTTCTACACCCTGTACCACACCGGCCCGGTGGGAAAGCAGCACATTCAGGTCTGCGTCTCCACCCCCTGCATGCTCAAGGGTGCGCGCAACGTCCTGGCCCAGATGCAGGAGCGTTACGGGATCGGGGCCGGTCAGACGACTCCCGATGGACGGTTGACGCTTTCGACGGTGGAGTGCCTCTGCGCCTGCGAGATTGCCCCTGTTGCGCAGATCAACGATCAGTACGTCGGGCCGCTGGATGGAAAAAGGCTGGAGGCGGTTTTTCAGCAGATCTCTCAATCTGCGGATAAGCCCCTCCAGATTCCGGAGGCGGCTCCTCACGTTGCGAGCGATGGGCCGGTCCTCTCGAAGCGTTTAATGAATGCTGAGGGAAGTTGGTACGATGCCTACGTGGCCGACGGCGGTTTTTCCGCGGCCAAGAAGGCGCTCACTTCCATGACCCCGCAGCAGGTGATCGATGAGGTGAGCAAGGCCAACCTGCGGGGATTGGGAGGGGCCGGATTTCCCACCGGCAAGAAGTGGTCCTTCATCCCGAAAGACAGTCCGAAACCTAAATTTCTCGTGGTCAATGCCGATGAAGGAGAGCCCGGGACTTTTAAGGACCGCTACATCCTGGAGCGGGATCCGCATGCCTTGATCGAGGGGATACTCATCGCCGCTTATGCCATCGGATCCCATAAATCTTACGTTTACATTCGCGGGGAATATGTCCGGTCGGGACAGCGATTTTCCCGGGCGGTGCAGGAGGCCTACTCGAAGGGATGGCTGGGGAAAAATATTCAGGGAAGCGGGTTTGATCTGGAGCTCGTGGTCCATCGCGGGGCCGGGGCGTACATCTGCGGAGAGGAAACGGCCCTCTTATCCTCCCTCGAGGGAGGGAAGGGGTTTCCCAAACTCAAACCCCCATTTCCGGCGATCTCCGGGCTGTTTAAGTGCCCGACCATTGTGAACAACGTGGAGACGCTGGCCTGCGTTCCACCGATCTTGCGCAACGGCGCCGAATGGTTCGCCAAGCTGGGTACGGCGAAACAGGGAGGGACCCGCTTGTTCAGCCTGTGCGGCCATGTAGCGCGGCCGGGGCTGTACGAAGCACCGGTCGGTGTGACGCTGAGGGAACTGATTGAAAAGCATGCCGGCGGCGTTCGGGATGGGAAAAAGCTAAAGGCCGTTGTTCCGGGCGGCATCTCCGCCAAGATCCTGAAAGCCGATGAGATCGACGTGGCGATGGACTTCGATTCCCTCATGGCGGCCGGCACGATGGCCGGCTCGGCCGGAGTGATCGTGATGGATGAGACCACCTGTATGGTGGAAGCCCTCTACGCGGCCTCTCACTTCTTTGCGGATGAATCCTGCGGGCAGTGTTCCCCATGCCGCGAGGGAACCGGCTGGGTCCAGAAGATCATGACCCGCATCGTAAAGGGGAAAGGCCGGCCCGAGGATTTGGAGGTCCTGCTGGGTACCGCGCGCAACATGGAGGGCAAGACCATCTGCGTCTTCGCCGATGCCGCCGCCTGGCCGGTGATCTCCTACATCCAGAAATTCCGCGGCGAATTCGAGCACCACATCGCCACCGGTGGATGCAATTTGGCCATGGCGGAAGCGGCCTATGCTTCTTGAGAAAGTGGTCGCTTTATCCAATGCATGGAATCGACGCCTGTTCGGAACCGAGCTGGTTATTGTGGACAGCCGCCGGGCGGCTCGGCTTTTGTGGTGTTGGCTCAGCTACATCTTATGGGTCTTGGTAGTATGGATGCTGGGTGGTGCGCCCCTGTGGGTCCTGGCGGTTTTCCTGGTATTCTTGGCGGCATCCTTGGGGACATTCTTCGATCCCATTTCCTGGTTTTGGCCGTTCGCGATGTTGGTCTTGCCGGCCGAACATCTTCGCGGTTCCAATCGGTTGAGGCGGCGGTTCATCGGCGTGGAAATTGTAGTTTCGGATGAACGGAAATTCTGGCGCTATATTTGGGGCATGAGGCTCTTATTTCTGCTGTGGTTGACGGTCTGCATTCTGGTTGTCGCATTCCGTTTCATGTCGCCGAATGCCTAAGCTTACGATTGATGGAAAGGAGATCGAGGTTCCAGCCGGGACGACGGTAATCCAGGCGGCGGAGAAGCTGGGGATCTTCGTCCCGCGCTACTGCTATCATCCCGGCCTGTCCATCGCCGGGAACTGCCGGATCTGCCTGGTGGAGGTCGAGAAGGCGCCGAAGCTGCAGATTGCCTGTAACACGCCGGTGACCGACGGGATGGTGGTGCGCACGAACACGCAGAAGGTGACCGAGGGCCAGCAGTCGGTGCTGGAGTTCCTGCTGATCAACCATCCGCTGGACTGCCCGGTCTGCGACCAGTCGGGCGAGTGCGACCTACAGAACTTCTACATGCAATATGGCCGGTACGACCCCCGCTTCGAGGAGCAGAAGGTGAAGAAGCCGAAGGCGGTGCCGATCGGGCCGACCATCATGATGGATGCGGAGCGCTGCATCCTCTGCTCCCGCTGCGAGCGGTTCACCGATGAGATCAGCAAGACCGGCGAATTCGGCATCTTCAACCGGGGTGATCGGGCGCAGATCGGTCTCTATCCCGGTAAGGTGCTGGACAACAAATACTCCGGCAACGTCGCGGACATCTGCCCGGTCGGGGCCCTCACGGACCGGGACTTCCGGTTCAAGGCCCGCGTGTGGTATCTCTCGACCGCCCCGTCGGTATGCAACGGCTGCTCGCAGGGCTGCAACATTGATGTTCATTACGTCTTGGATCGACCGCATCTGGCGGATGGAGCGCGCGTCATGCGCCTGAAGCCGAGAGAAAATCCCGACGTCAACCAATGGTGGATGTGCGACGAGGGCCGGTACGGTTACAAGTTCATCGATCAGGGCCGGCTGCACGAGGTGGTTTACCGCGGGACCGAGTCCACGTGGGAGAATGCGCTCACCCAGATAGCAGCCGGCTTGGCCGAAGCTAAGGCGGAGGGGAAGCAGTCAACTGTGGGGATCCTGCCCTCCACCCAGCTGACGACGGAGGAGCTGTTCCTCATCCGGAAGATCTTCATGGAGTCACTAGGGATTTCTCAGATATCGGTGAACGTCCCCTCCCAGCCGGGGTACAGCGACGATTTTCTGATCAAGGCTGATAAAAATCCAAATACTGCCGGCGCTAGATTACTAGGGCAACCACTCGACGCTTCTGCAATCATCGAGAAGGCTCTCTCCGGTCAGATCAAGGCCCTGTGGGTCTTTGGGCATGACTTGGTCAAACTGTTCGGAGAAGAGAAGGTCAAGCGATTGTCAGAGACCCTCTGCGTCCTCATCTTTGTTGGCTCGAATGAGAATGGAACCAGCCGGTATGCTCATTGGGTGCTGCCGAGCTCAGTCTATCTGGAGAAGGACGGCACCTTCGTGAATTGCCAGGGCCGGGTTCAACGAATCGGACAGGTTCTTCCGCCGCTGAAAGATTCACGGCCGGACTGGCAGATCTTGCTGGACCTTGCCCATCGGCTGCAGATCCCCCTGACGCAGCGATCACCAGAGGAGATTTTCGCTTCCATCGGACATGTTGTTCCGGCCTTTGCGGGGCTGACTTATGAAAAGATCGGCTTGCAGGGAATTCCTCTGCGTGGACAATCCGTATGACCGGTATGCCCCCTGTGTGGTTGGCCGATCTTGGGATCAAGCTGGCGCTGGCCGGCGTTGTGTTTTTCGGCGTTCTCAATCTGGCCGGTCTGCACACCTGGGTGGAGCGGAAGCAGTCAGCCATCATTCAGGACCGGATCGGTGCCAACCGGGCGGCGATCCTCCTTCCCTGGAAGTGGGCGGCGCCGATCAATTGGGTAATCTTGAAACCCTTAGGAACACTCGGGCTGTTCCATCCGCTGGCAGACGCGGTCAAGATGTTCGTGAAGGAGGATTTCATCCCGGCCCACGCCGACCAGCTCCTGCATACGCTGGCTCCGTTTCTTTCCGTCTTCTTTGCCTTGGTCGCTTTTGCCGGGATTCCTTTCGGAGACCGGCTGATGGTCGGCGGCCGTCTGATCGAGCTTCAGGTGGCCAAGATCGACATCGGCCTCCTCTACATCTTTGCGATGCTTTCGCTGGGGGTGTACGGGGTGATCCTGGCCGGCTTCGCCTCCCGAAACAACTACGCCCTCTTGGGAAGCCTGCGGGCCTCGGCGCAAATGCTGTCGTACGAGATTGCGCTGGGGATCGCCGTCATCGGGATCGTGATGATCTACGGTACGCTGGATCTTCAGACGATGGTGCGGGCGCAAGGTGGGACCTGGTTCGGGGTGATCCCGAAGTGGGGTTTCTTCCTTCAGCCGGTGGCCTTTTTCGTCTTCCTCACGGCGGCCCTCGCCGAGACCAAGCGGGTTCCGTTTGATCTGCCGGAAGGGGAGTCGGAGATCATCGGCTACTTTGTCGAATACAGCGGCATGAAGTTCGGCATGTTCTTCCTGACCGACTTCGTGGAAACGATCCTCGTGGCTTGCTTGGCAACCACCCTCTTCTTCGGCGGTTGGCAGGTTCCGTACCTGACGCCCAATGGTTTTGCCTTCCCCTGGGGTGGCTCAGTACCCGTCAACAATTTGGCGTATGTCTTACTTGGGGTCGCCAGTTTTTCGATTAAGGTGCTGATCTTTTGCTGGCTCTTCATGACGATCCGATGGACCCTGCCGCGATTTCGCTACGATCAGCTCATGCGGCTGGGCTGGCAATACTTGTTTCCCCTTTCGGTTGCCAACGTGGTGGTGACGGGGCTGATCTTAACCTTGGTGCGGCCGAATGGCTGATCCGGCGGCTCGTAAGAGGGAATTGACCTTCTGGGAGAAGATCTACCTTCCGGAGGTGATCCGCGGCGTTGCCCTGACCTCCCGCCATTTCTTCGTGAACATGATGCTGCACACGGCCCACCTGTTCGGGCTGCTGAAGGACAAGCAGGCGTCGGTGACCATTCAGTACCCGGAGCAGAAACGGCCGCTGGCGCCCCGCCTGCGGACCCGGCACCGGCTGACCGTCCGGCAAGAGGGGACGCCCCGCTGCGTCGGCTGCATGCTCTGCGAGACGGTCTGCCCGGCCAAGTGCATCACCATCGTGGCCGGCGAGCATCCCGATCCCAACGTGGAGAAATACCCGGTCCGCTTCGACATCGATCTGGGCGTCTGCGTCTACTGCGGCTATTGCGTGGAGGTTTGCCCGGAGGACGCCATCCGGATGGACACAGAAATCCTGGACATCGCCGCCTACTCCCGCGACGCCATGAAGCTGGACATCCAC
>JAHFFF010000121.1 GCA_023248095.1 Candidatus Omnitrophota bacterium
GTGAAGAAGATCGAGGGGATGATCAAGAAGTTAAAAGAGCCTCTTTGGTATTCGCCGCCCGCCGGAAAGCGGGCGCTCAAGAACGCCGAAGTCCATTCGAACATGACGCGGGGTGCGTTTATCTCGGCGGTCCGGAAGGCGAAGCAGGCGATCGGGGAAGGAGAGGTGATCCAGGTCGTGCTCTCGCAGCGCTTCCGGGTGCCGGTGGCTTGCCCGCCGTTCGAGATCTACCGGGCGCTACGGTCGCTGAACCCCTCGCCGTACATGTTCTACCTGAATTTGGGCTCCTTCGCGCTGGTGGGTTCCTCGCCGGAGATTCTGGTCCGGTGCGAGGAAGGGACGGTGACGGTTCGACCGATCGCCGGCACTCGCCGTCGAGGAAGGACGCCGGCCGCGGACCAGCAGATCGAAGAAGGTTTGAAGCGGGACCCGAAGGAGCGGGCGGAGCACCTGATGCTGGCGGACCTGGGCCGCAACGACATCGGGCGGGTCTGCGAGTACGGCTCCGTGAAAGTGAACGAGCTGATGACGGTCGAGCGTTATTCCCACGTGATGCACCTCGTGAGCGATGTCGAAGGGAAGCTCAAGAAGGGGAAGAATGCGTTCGACGTTTTCCGGGCGGCGTTCCCCGCCGGCACCGTGACCGGCGCGCCGAAGGTACGCGCGATGCAGATCATCAACGAACTGGAGCCGGACGCGCGCGGGCCGTACGCGGGCTCGGTCGGCTACGTGAGCTTCAACGGCAACCTGGACACCTGCATCACGATCCGCACGATCCTGATTAAGGGGAACCAGGCGTACGTGCAGGCCGGAGCCGGCATCGTTGCCGACTCGAAGCCGGAGAAGGAATACCAGGAAACGCGCAGCAAGGCGGCCGGCATGCTCGCCGCTGTCCGCCTGGCCGAACAGGGTTTGATCTAGCCATGGCGAAGCAGAAGATCTTGATGATCGACAATTACGACTCCTTCACTTATAACCTCGTCCAATATCTGGGGGAGTTGGGGCAGGAGCTTATCGTCTACAGGAACGACAAGCTGACGCTGGAGCAGGTGAAGCGGCTGAAGCCGGACCGGATCGTGATCTCTCCAGGTCCGGGATCGCCGAAAGATGCCGGGATTTCGAACGAGGTGATTCGGGAGTTGGGGCCGAAGATCCCGCTCCTGGGCGTCTGTCTTGGACACCAGTGCATCGGGGCGGCGTTCGGCGGGGTTGTCGAGAGAAACTTTCGGCTCATGCACGGGAAGACCAGCCCGATCTACCACGACGGCAAAGGGGTTTTTCGAGGGCTTGCCAATCCGTTCGAGGCCACTCGCTACCATTCCCTCGTTGTCCGGCGGGAAGGTTTTCCGAGGGAATTGGAGATCACCGCTGAGACGAAGGAGAAAGAGATCATGGGCCTGCGGCACAAGAGCTATCCCATCTACGGCGTGCAATTCCATCCCGAGTCGATCCTCACGAAGGCCGGCATGCAGCTGCTGAGGAATTTCCTCAAGCTCCGGTGACCCCAGCCAGTTCTGATTTCTCCGCGCTGGTGGCCAAGGCTCAAGCCGGCAAGGATCTGACGGGGCCGGAGGCGGAGCAGGCGATCGGCCAGATCATGGATGGGAAGGCCACTGCCGGCGAGGTAAAGGCGTGGCTCCTCGCTCTGCGGACCAAAGGGGAGTCTCTTTCCGAAGTGGTGGGTGCGGCCCGCGCGATGCGGGCCCGCGCGGTCAAGGTGAAGACGGCGGGGCAGATCGTCGTCGACACCTGCGGCACCGGCGGGGATTCCCTCAAGACGGCCAACATCTCGACGCTGGCGGCGCTCGTCGTGGCGGGTGCCGGCGTTGCGGTGGCCAAGCACGGCAATCGCTCCATCACCTCCGCCTGTGGCTCCGCGGATGTGCTGGAAGCGCTGGGTGTAGCAGTGGATGTGGATCCATCGGTGGCTGAACGCTCGCTGTCGTCGTCCGGCTTCGGTTTTTTCTTCGCTCCGCGCTTCCATCCGGCGATGAAAGCGGTAGCGCCGATCCGCAGGGAGCTTGGTGTGCCGACGATCTTTAATCTGCTGGGGCCTCTCACCAATCCGGCGTGTGCCCGGCATCAGCTCGTCGGCGTTGCCGACGCAGGCCGGATGGAGCTTTACGCCGAGGCGCTGCGGGCGCTGGACGCGGTCAAGTTCTTGGTGGTTCACGGCGCCGACGGCCAGGATGAGATCTCCACCACCGGGCCGACCGACGTGATTGAGTTCAACGCAACGGTGGATCGCAACCGGACGGCCCGCTACCAGTTGCTGCCGGAGACGTTCGGCATCCGGCGGGCCCGTTTGGAGGAGCTTCGAGGGGGATCTCCGGCAGAAAACGCCCGAATTGCGGAAGATGTACTGACGGGAAAATCCGGGGCAGTCCGCGATGCGGTATTGTTCAACGCCGCGGCTGCCCTCTACGTTGCCCAGGCGGCCGGCGACATTGATTCGGGATTGGCGCTGGCGCGCCAGTCGTTGGATCAGGGGAAGGCGGGCGCGGTCCTCGAGAAAGTACGGCGGATGACACATGAGCAAACTGGATGAGATCATATCGTACAAGCGGCTGGAGGTGGCTGAGCTGAAAAGGCGGAGGCCCCTGGCGCAGATGGAGCGGGCGTTAAAAGGCCGCCCGCCGGTGCGCGATTTCGCCGCCGTCATCCGTAAGCCGGGAAGGTTGAGCCTGATTGCGGAGATCAAGCGGGCTTCTCCCTCCGCCGGGCCGATCCGCCCAGACGCCGATGTGCTGGAGATCGCCGAGGCCTACGCAGAGGCGGGAGTGCAAGCAATCTCGGTGCTGACCGACGCGAAGTTTTTCTCCGGCAGCCTCGAGGATCTCACTCAGGTGCGGGAAAAGGTGAAGGTGCCGGTGCTCCGGAAAGATTTTTTGATCGAGGAATATCAGGTGGTGGAGGGGTTGGCAGCCGGGGCGGATGCCGTCCTTTTGATTGCGGCGATCCTGCCCAAGCCGATCCTGAAGCGTCTGCTGGGGCTGGCAGAGGACTTCTCGCTGACCGCCTTGGTGGAGGTGCACGCGGAGAAGGAGCTGAACGAGGCATTGGAGGCGGGCGCAAAGGTCATCGGGATCAACAACCGGGACCTGGGGACCTTCACCGTGGACCTTAAAACGACGGAGCGCTTGGCCCGCCAGGTGCCGCCGGACCGGATCCGCGTAAGCGAAAGCGGAATTCACTCGCGAAGCGACGTAGAACTTGTACAATCTCAAGGAGTGGATGCCATCCTGGTGGGGGAGGAACTGATGGGGTCACCAGATATCAGCAAGAAGATTCGAGAGTTAATGTCATGGTGAAGGGGAGAACCAGGCAGTGGTTCTCCCCTCAGAGAGAGATCCATGCGAGCAGGAGATAGCGAGCAGAGCGATGTGGGTCAAGATCTGCGGAACAACCAATCGTGAAGATGCGCTGGCGGCGGTCGAAGCCGGAGCGGATGCGGTGGGCTTTATCTTCGTGCCGACCAGCCCTCGGGCCGTCACCCGGCGGAAGGTGGAGGAGGTCTTAAGGGTTTTGCCACCTACCGTTCTGACCGTCGGGGTAGTGGCCAACGAGAACATCGACTTCCTCAAGGGCCTGTTGCGTGTTTGCCCGCTGGGTGCGCTGCAATTCCAGGGGCATGAGCCGCCGGAGGGAGTATTGGGCCTGAAGGAGTTTGTGAACGTCAAGCTGATCAAGGCGATCCACGTGAGTGACGCGGAAAGCATCCAACAGGTTCCTCGATACCGCGGGGTGGATGCCATCGTTCTGGACACCTATGATCCGCATCGACTGGGCGGCACCGGCCTCCCGTTTGACTGGAGCCTGGCCGTCCGGGCAAAGGAGTTTGGGATCCCGATCGTCGTTGCAGGAGGTCTCACACCCGGCAACGTCCATGAAGTGATTCGTCAGGTCCAGCCTCACGGCGTGGATGTGACAACCGGCGTCGAGGTTTCACCGGGCCAGAAGAACTTCGAACTGATTCGTGAATTTGTTCTCAAGGCCAAGCAAGGGTGATATAATAACTCCTTACGAAGAAGGCAAACTCTCAGGAGGTAATGGTTCAATGGCTACTTTGAAGACAGCTTTTTTCCTCACGTTACTCACATTGTTTTTCATTTTTATCGGGGGCCTACTGGGAGGTCAGCATGGAATGGTGATGGCCCTTGTCCTTGCCCTCGTGATGAATCTGGGCGCTTACTGGTTCTCCGACAAGATCGTGCTGGCGATGTACCGCGCCCGGCCGGTGACCGAAGAGGAAGCGCCGGATCTCATCCGGACGGTCCGCCACTTGGCGCAACTGGCCGATATGCCGATGCCGAAGGTGTACATCATCCCAACCGACGTTCCCAACGCCTTTGCCACGGGCCGCTCACCGAATCATGCGGCGGTGGCGGCGACAGAAGGAATCCTCCGGATCCTCAATCAGGAAGAGTTGGAGGGGGTGCTCGCGCATGAGCTTTCTCACGTCCGTAACCGGGACGTCCTGATCGGCACGATCGCCGCGGCGATGGCGGGAGCGATCTATTTCCTCATCGACATGGCCCGCTGGAGCTTCCTCTTCGGCGGCAGCCGGGACGATCGGGAGCGGGGCAACGGCGGCCTGCAGATGATCACCTTCCTCATCATCTCGATCGTGGGCCCTTTGGTGGCGATGATGATCCAGATGGCGATCTCCCGTTCCCGCGAGTACCAGGCCGATGAATCCGGTGCCCGCCTCTGCCGCAAGCCGCTCGCACTGGCCTCGGCGCTGGAGAAACTTCAGGCGGCCACCGGCCGGCGTCCGATGCCGGGAGCCAATCCGGCCACCGCCCACCTGTTCATCGTTAATCCCTTGAGCGGGCAGGCCCTCATGAACCTCTTCAGCACCCACCCGCCCACCGAGCGCCGGGTTGAAGTCCTCCACAGCATCGCCCGCCAGATGTAAGCATAGATATAATCCTAGATAAATCTTCCTAGCTGACTTGATTTTCGCCCGTTCCTGCGGGTAAACTTGTTGCAAAAGCTCATTTAACCTGATATCGACATGAGAAAAAGACGAAGACTCCGATTTCTCTCCCGTTGTTTAGCTGTTTTTCTAGCTGTTTCCCTCATCCTGCCCAACCCTGCCTTCGCCCTGCGCCAGACCGGCCTTGAGGAGTCGGACAAGGTCAAGAAGGATTTTGTCACCGCCCTCCTAGCGTCGAATAGTCCCGATGCGGCTGCTCAAAACCTGGTCGGTCAATTCAGCCGTGCGGTCGGTTTACCGCCATCGACTCCCCTTGCCGCCGGGCTGGAGGAGCTTTCTGCATCGCAGGTTATTGATTTCCTCAAGAAAGCAGATCCGAGATGGCTTTTTTGGCTGCGCAAGCGTCGCTTCGATGGACAGGATGAACTCGTAAAAACCCTTGGTTTT
>JAHFFF010000122.1 GCA_023248095.1 Candidatus Omnitrophota bacterium
CATTCAGACGCATGGCCGTCCCATTTTTCCGAGGTACCGAGGTCCCGGGAGTGACGTCTTCATCCGACCAGCTCCGGGCGGCCTCTGCCTCCAGATCCACCCGGTTCCACAGCATCGCCTGCGTTTTCACGCTGGTCACCTGCCCAGAGACCTCCGCTACATTCGACGCGTTGTCCAGGGAACTCCCGACGTCGTTTACGTTCACCACCCCCACCCCCACCTTGAAATCCCTTACGGCCGGTGTTTCGTGAATCACGGTCCACTCGCCGTACCCTCCGGTATTCAATCGCATGAACTGCCGGCCCTCATCCTCGAACTGGGAGAACCCGGAGACCGCCTTCAGCACCAAGGAGTTGGTCTGGAGCTCAAGCTGCGCTCCCTGCAACGCTTGAGCAAGGGAATATTGAGAGAAATCACCGTAGAAATCCCCGGCGGTAGCGTGAAAGATCCGATTGTATACCTCCGAGGTCAGCCCCAGCAGGTGGACGTCGTGCCGCTTGTCGATCTGAACGTCCGTGGTCCTGCGAGCGCGCAGGTTGGTCACCCAGCTCCAATGGTCCCGCAACGGCTGGGTCACGGCCAGTTTCCCTTCTTGAGTGGTGAAGGCACCTCGAAGGAGGAGCGATTTGCTGCCGCTGCCGCCGACGGCATGGTGGGCCTCCTCGATGGAGTACTCCCCTTTGATGGAGGCTTGTCCCACCTCGGCCGCCAGGGCTGGCGCCGCAGGACCGGCCGCTAAGGAGAGTGCCAGAAGCCAGCTACAGGACCGTGTAAGGGATTTTTTCAGTCTTCTTTTCGCGGTCAATGCTAATGAACTTGTCTTCGGGATCGAGCACAAAGGTCAGCGTTCCGGTTTGCCCGCTCTCGAAGCCGATCGGCTCTACAACGAGGAACGTGACCGTCCGATCCGCCTGCACATCCCCCGTTACAGCAAATGACTCGGAAGGGGCGTTGCTGTCCGTGACCTGTAGTTTGACCCCGGTGAAGTCGATCTTCTTGGGATTATCCAGGATTCGGATGGTCGCCTGTAGTTTCCCTGGCCGAAGCGGCTGAATGGCGTCAAAATCCACTTCCTCCTGCGCTCCGCTCTGGTAGTGGGCAGAGGCCGTAACGATCTCGAAGGTCACGGGGATGTTGGACTGGCCGGTGGCCACATCGGAGGCAACTACGCCCAAGGCCCCCTGCTTGGCCGCGCGGCTCCCGCTGTCCTGAATCTTCTGAAGGACTTGGGTGACGGAAGCGGGAGCGCCGGAGGCAGCAGCGACGTCGGGTGACCGGGCTCCGAAGAGCGGATTCGCCCCCCGCATCTGTTTGAGCTTCCAGACCCCGTCCCGGTTGGTGAAGATAAAGTGCAGCCCCTCTCCCTTCACCCGCAGTTGCCGTGCGCCTTCTGTCAGCGTACATTGCAGCTCCCAATCCGCCTCCACATCCGCCCCATCGGGGAGATCCACCGTTCGCTTGATGAATAGGTTCAGCTTAATCCCATCGTAATCGCGAAAATCCCGACGGACGAACTCCTCCATCTCCTCGCCGTTCGGGAAATCATCCGAAACCCGTGAGGCAAGCCCAGAAAAATCCTTATTTTGGTAGGCGGAGGCCATCTCCAAAAGAACCTTCTCGGCACTTCCGGACGTGGCCAAAGACCCTACCCCTGTGGATACCCCTTTCTCTTTCACGTTGATCTTTGCGCGCACCCTGTCGGTAACAGACTTGAGATCTCCGATGGGCTTACCTTGTCCATCCGTATTGTAACCTTCCACCTTGAACACATATTCTCTTGTCCCGAGCGGAGGATAGACCGATACCCCGAGCATTGCCGGGCTTTTGGATCCCGCGATTCGTTCCCAATGATTGCCGCCGTCATTGGATATGTAAAAATCCTTGAATTGTCCCGATGTTATCTTCCAGGCAACGCCGATGTTCACGTTGACCCATTCCTCGCTTCCCTTGGGGACCTCGATCTCCATATCGGAGAACGGTTTCTTCTCATTCAGCATGGGTCCGGTGTAGAAGGCGTGCTCCGTGAACTCTGCGGCGAAGGGGGTGACGACAGGGGCCTTTTCCTTGACATTCACTATGGCGTGGAACCTGTCCGGGATATAGTGAACATTCCCTATGGGTTCACCCCTTTCGTTTGTGTCCTGGCCTTCCAGACGGAAGAGGAAATCCGTCTTTCCGGCAGGCGGATAGACGACTATGCCAAAGGTTACCGGCCGGCGGGAGGTTGCCGCGCTCTCGGATGAGCTTCCCCATGTAACACCGCCGTCTTTCGAGAGACCGATGGCCTTGAGCCTTCCACTCCTTACTATCCAGTCCACACCCACAGCCACAGAGACATACTCTTTGCTCCCTCGGGGGACTTCCATGTCGATTCCGGCGGGAGGAAGTTCTGAAAACTTCGTAGCCCCGCCTGATGGGTCACGATGCAGAAAGGTGTCCGTAATGGAGGCGTCGAACGGCTTTGCGAGGGTGGATTTTATCTTCACCTTAACATGCTTCTTATCGCTCACGCTCTGGACCGCCCCTGTTGGGTTGCCGTCTGCGTCCAGGTTATAACCTTCGGCGCGAAAGATGAAATCGTTAAAATCTCCGGGCTCCGCCGGCGCGTCATAAAAAATCCTGGTGGGGTTCTCGGATTGCCCCTGTAACCATGACTTGCCGCCGTCGGCACTGACATAGGGGATAAAGAGCCTTCCGCCGGTTACCGTCAGATCGATCGTGACACGTAATTTAACGCGCGCGTTCGAGGGGTAAACGATGCCTGAATCTGAAATATCCGAGAAGCTCTTTTTCAGGTTTCCCACAATGATCTCGCCGTTTTTGAAAGTTGCGGCGAAGTTGCTTGCCGCGCTTGGCCGCTTGATGATCACCCGGGTGCTCCGGCTGTCCTGCCTCGTCTTGACGGCTCCGATGGTTTTACCCGTCGAATCGGTATCGTAGCCTTCGGCCTTGAAGGCGACGAGTTCCACCGTCTCGCCCGGAGAGGCATCGAAAGAGTATTTATACAGAGTCCTTGTCAGAGAACGGCCTCCGGTTGGAGTGCATAATTGCCATGAGGTCCCGCCATTTTTACTGACATAGGCCTTGTCAACTTTTCCGCCGGGGGTTTCCAGGCCTATGGCAACTTCTATCTTGACTGGGCTATCGGAGGGATAGACCCATCCTGCCGGAGGAATGTTCGCTGTATCTTTGGAATAATCCCCTACGGTAAGATAAAATTCCGCCAGGGTAGTATCAAATGGGGTGATCACTTCCTTCAATTTTCCTACAAAAAGATTGGTGAACGAGCCCAATTGAACCTCGGTGCCAGCGGCAGGACCGGTGCGTATCACCTTTTTATCCTGCGCGCGATCCGTTGTATCCTGAGTAACAACATATCCCCGCAGGCCGACTGATTCCAGGGATTGCTTCGCCTCTGCCTCAGTTTTTCCCACCACATTGGGAATGCGGACCCTTCTCACCCTGCCTACCGTAAGCCTAATGGTTGAGCCTTGTTCTCTGGATGTTCCAGCCCGCGGATCGGTGCGGATCACCTTATCGTTCATACCCCGATCATCGGTGGATTCCGTGACATAAGTTGTTTTGAACCCGGCCGATTCCAATGTCTGTTTGGCCTCACTGTGATATTTCCGCGTTACGTCAGGCACCGCGATTCTACGTATCCGCCCGATAGTCACTTTAACGGGGAAATCGTCGCGCTGGGTCTGGAAACCGGCTTGAGGATCGGTGCGTATGGCTGTGTTATTCAAACCCTGGCTTGATGTTATATCTTCGTATTGCGCCAACGTGCGGAACTTCTCTGCCCTTAAAGAAGCCTCCGCCTCCGATTGTGTTTTCCCAATAACGTTGGGCAGTGTGCGCGCCCTTTTCCATCCGGTGGTGACGAGGACTTCTGTGCGTTTCTTAACCCGGGTGCCCGGCGCAGGATTGCACCCCACCACTTTCTTATCTCGCTCTATGGTAAAAACCTCCATGGCAGTCCAACGCGTCTTTAAGTCTGCGGAGGATAACATAGAACGCGCCGTATCCTGAGTTGTCCCGATCACATTGGGCACACTAACCGTATCATCGCGCCCCACGGTCAGCCGGATCGTCGAACCCCGGCTTACTGTACTGCCGGCAGAGGGAGAAGAGCGGATGACCTTTTTATCCTGCTCCGGGTCGCTGTCTTCGAATTTGACAGCCACCTGAAAACCTCCGGTTTTTAAAAGATCCTCCGCCTCCGTCTGGGTCTTTCCCGTCACGTTAGGCACTGTAACGTTTGTTGCAGCGGAAGCCTTTGGATTTTCCTGAGCGAGCGCCTGTGCTGCGGATGAAACGGATGAGAAAAACATAACGGCAGAGATAATATACAAACGACGATATCGAGCCATTCGTTACGCCTCCTCTGCGAATTGGGACAATAAAAAAGCAACCCCCTGGATCAATGTATCACAACTGACAGAAAATGTCGCCGGCCCTCAGGGGATGCCCTCGCAGGAAATCGGCTGCCTGCATTGCCTTCCCTCCAGCCGGCTGCAGGAGGTCGATCCGCAGCTGCCCCTGCCCGGTTTGCACCCAGAGGCCATGATCAGGGGAGGTCTCGACGATTGAACCGGGAGCAAGTGCTGAGGAAGGGTTGCGGGCCGGATCAGGCTGGGCCGCCAGGATCTTGATCAGCTGTTTCTGCAGCCAGGTCGTCGCCCCAGGCCAAGGCTGTACCCCGCGGACCCGGTTGTGGATCTGGATGCAGCCCTCCTTCCACTGAATAATTCCATCGGCCTTCGTCAGCCGAGGGGCGTGGGTAGCTTTCGAATGATCCTGAGGGCTGAGTATTGCTGTTCCAGCTTCCAACCGGTCCACTGTCTCCAGCAAGGTGTTACCCCCTAACTCCGCGAGCCGATCGGCCAAAGAGATGGCGCTCTCATCCGGCTGTATCGCTGTCCGCACCTGGAAGAGGATGGGCCCGTGGTCCAGCTCTTCATCCAATTGGAATACGGTGACGCCGGTTTCCGTTTCCCCGCGGATGAGGGCCCACTGAATCGGGGCGGCCCCGCGATATTTAGGAAGCAGAGAGGCGTGCAGGTTGTAGGCTCCCTTTGGGAAGAGTTGTAAGAACTTCTTCGGGAGGATGCGGCCATAGGCCACCACCACGGCACAGTCCGGGGCGAGGCGCCGGATCGAGCTGAGGAAGGTTTCCTCTGTCAGGTCCATCGGCTGGAATAGGGGAATCCGATGAGTGAGCGCCAATTCCTTGATGGCGGAGGGTCGATTCAACTGCCCCCGGCCCCTCGGTTGGTCCGGCTGTGTCATGACCCCCACGATCGAATGGGAGCCGGCGGCCAATCGTTTGAAGCTTGGAACAGCAAAGGCGGGAGTTCCAACAAACAACAGCTTCAT
>JAHFFF010000123.1 GCA_023248095.1 Candidatus Omnitrophota bacterium
CAACTGCCGGCTTGGAGGAAACGCCGATTCCGGAAGAGGGTTGGGAACCTACCCGTCGAGATTTTCTTAAATACTTGGTGGATACCTGGTTGACTTTAGAAGGTCAGCTCTTGTCAGGGGTGGAACTGGGGAAAGAAGTGCAGGACATCCCTGTTGACCTCCGTTTCCTTGTTTCCTTAATCGGAGGGGGCAAGTCACAGTGGGTTTATGGTGTGCAGCGCGATTTGCAAGGGGTGGTGGAGGCGTGGGAGGGGGCAGTGCAGGATCTGGCAGAGCGAACTGCAAGAAAAGCTGGCATGAGATCTTCGGACAGCACCGAGATCGAGGCTGGTGCTGGGGGTCTAACCGACATGGTTCTTTCCACACTTCGTGATGTTTCCAAGGTAGCTCAACGTCAGCTCGAGTACCTGGGTCAAGGTCGAATTGTTTCTCGAACGGAGGCAGTGCCTTCGGGGTCTGGCCCCAATTACATTATGGGGCGCACTTCTCATGGTTTTGGTAACCGAGAGGATCTTCTTGATTTTTGGAACGGCCTTAACAGAGAGGTCATCTCTATCCGTGAACGGCGGCTGAAGGAGCTTCAAGACAATCCCTCTTCGAATAGGGGGGAATTGGAGGGGGCTGAACGATTGCTGAACATGTCCCGGAAAATCAAAGAAAATCTGGAACAATTCTCTCAGTGGCCCGTTGTTGATCAGGAAAGGATATTGAGGCAGATCCTGCAGGACAGGATGCAGTTTCTGGAGGAGCTTCTGCGGAAGGTGGAGGCCCCGCTCAGGGAGGCGTTCCGGCAGCGGATCCGGCAGCGGCTGCAGAAAAACCGAGTCGAGGAACACAACATGCAAATTGCGGAGGAGAGGCTTCGGTGGAATCTCCATTTGGGTCCAGTACAAATCCCGCCCCGGGCGGTCTTTATTGCGTTGGTTCCAAAGGAGTACTCCCTGGAAAGAGTTCGATTTGTTGTGGATGACTGGCCGCTGGTGGTACAGGAGGTGCGAAGAGATCCTGCCTTGAAAGATCTGGAGCTTCATCGAGTGGAAGTGGATCCGTTTGAGGATCCTATCGAACGCGCCTTTGCAATCGCCGGGCAATATGCCCAGCCTGGCAGACAATTGACCGTAGGAATCGCCCTCGGAATGCTGCCAGAAGACAAGGCGATGGCGCTGTACAATTTCTGGCCAACTTCGATCACCACACAGGATCCGCGTCTTGCCTTCAGTTTTTTGTACATCCCGAAGGGGTCTCTGGAACTTCGCTGGGCTCAAGGGCGCTCACTTCTGCCAACCGTTTCCGCCCAATTGGCTGCTTGGAAGAGAAAGCAGTTTCCAGGTGTCTGGGCGGTCCTGCCGACCGTGGAACTCCCTCGGGAGCTCTGGCAGAATTTTGAGGAAAGATTGCAGACCCAGACCGGGTTGGAGGAGGCGGCGTAGTGTATAATCCCACCTGATGGAATCCAAGCGGTCCCCTTATCTGAAGCACATCTACGTCTGCACGCACCAGCGGGAGGCGGGGGAGAGCTGCTGCGCCGCTCGAGGTGCGGAGAAGATCCTGGAGAAGCTCAAGGGTTTCGTTCAGGCCAACGGGTTGAAGGGAAAGGCGCGCGTGAACCGCTCCGGCTGCATCGATTTCTGCGAGCAGGGGGTGACGGTGATGGTCTACCCGGACAACCGCTGGTACAGCCACGTCACGCTGGAGACGGTTCACCAGATCATCGAGGAGCATCTGGCGCCACTGGTCAGGATTGCTTCGGATGCGGGGGGCGATCGCCCGATCAAGGCGTTCCTCTTCGATCTCGGCAACGTGCTGGTCCGGTTCGACCACATGGAGGCCGCCCGAAAGATCACCAACGGGACGGGGGTGCCACCGGAGAGGCTGTTTGATCTTTTCTTCGGATCCCCTTTGGTGGTGGCGCATGATGAGGGAAGGATCTCCACCGAGGAATTCTACGAATCAGTCAGGAAGGAGATCAGCCTGCCTCTTCCCTACGAACGGTTCCTGGAAGTTTGGAACAACATCTTCGCCGAGGATAGGCGAATGACGGAGTTGGTGGAACATCTGCTCAAGCGTTATCCCTGCTACCTCATCTCCAACACCAACCGGCCTCATTTCGAATACCTGCGAGGGCTCTGCCCGGTGCTGGACCGCCTGCATGGGTGGGTCCTTTCGTACGAGGTTGGGCATCTCAAGCCCCACCCGGTCATTTACCAGCGGGCGTTGGAGTTGGCCCGTTTGCCCGCCTCCGAAATCTTCTACGTGGATGACCGGCAGGACCTCATCGATGCCGCCAAGCCGCTCGGCTTCCAGACCCATCCCTTTGCCGGTGCCGATCTTCTCATCAAGGAGTTGAAAACGCGGGGTGTCCTAAACGGTCAGTAACGCTCGATCTGCCTCAGCAGGATGTAGCTGAGGTAGTCGGCTGTCGCGATCGCTCGGAACGCCGCCCAGCGGCGCCGGCGAAATTCCTCGTAGGTGATCTTGGCGTGGGCGCAGGCAACCTCTTCCGTGTAGAAGGATAGGTGATAGAGCTGGACCACCTGCCGCAGGGGGAAGGGGAGTTTTTCCACGGTTTCACACACCCGCTGATGATGGAAGCTGTTGAGGAATTGGTACGGGACGCAGCGCAGGTAGGAATAGGACGTTAGCTTCCGCTGGTTCGGGTCGGCCGGTTTTTCCAACGCGCGATAAGCCTCCGAAATCCTCCCCCAGAACTCTTTCCGAGCGTAACCCTCAAAGCCTACTGAGGCAGGTCCATCGATATAGGTGAGCAGGCATTCCTTAAACGAGCGGTGGATCAGGGACTGGTAATCGTTCTCGGTGAAGGCGCGGAAATCTCCCCGGTTGTAAAGCTTCTCGTGACTCTGCCGGGGGAGAAAGCGGCACCCCTGCGTCGACAGGAGGTACTCCCAACAGGAACGTGCCCACTGCAGAGCTGGCTGAAACTCGGAGGTGATCTCTCCGTAAGCCGTTCCAAACGTAGGTCCGTCCCCGCACAGGCGAGAACGCCGCGCCCGTACAATGATCTTTCGGAGCGATCCCTTCCGTCGTGTGAATGGGGGCGGGGCAGGCTGCCGGTAAACCCTGGGCATGGCCATGTCCAGCTCCGGAATGAACGGCAGGCCCTCCGGCTGCAGCCGCGGGAACGCCGGTGTTTCCTCGAGCAGCATGGAAAACTCGTTGAACTGAACCATCTTCGCGCAAGCATACCACAACTTCCCCAGCGTTGACAGGGACGGGGTGCGTCAGATAAGCTGTTTCTCTATGTCGCAAGAAGCTTCGGGCCCATCCCCAGATTCCAACATCCTTGCCTTGGTCGAGCTTTTGGCCGATGACCACCCCGAGGTGGTGGAGACGGCCCGGGCCAAATTGGTGGAGATGGGGACCCGCGTTGCCCAATTCCTCGAGCAGGCCATGGCCTCCCATCCTGACTCCAAGGTTCGAGTCGAAGCCAAGGGGGTGCTCGAGAGGATCCGGCTGGATACCGTGGGCCACGATTGGAAGATGGCGACTGCAGTTCCAGATGAGCAGATTGATTTAGAGCAGGGGGTTTTCCTGGTGGCGCGGGTCCGGTACTCCGATTTGGACCTAAATCAGTACCACAAACAACTGGATGAGCTGGCAGAGAAGGTCCGGCCGAAATTGAAGGACGTAGAAAAAACCAAGGAACGATTGGAGGTGCTCAACCACTTCCTGTTTGATGATGAGCGGTTCCGAGGCAACTGGGATGATTACTTCGACCCGCAGAACAGTTATCTCAATCGCGTCTTGGAAAGAAAGCTGGGGATTCCCATCAGCCTGTCGGTTCTCTACCTGCTCATTTCCAAACGGCTGAAGATCCCTTTGAAGGGAGTCGGGATCCCGGGCCACTTCATGGTGAAGTACCAGGATGACCACACCGAGCTGTACGTGGACACCTTCAACGGGGGACGATTCCTCAGCCGGCCCGAATGCGTGCAGTTTCTGGTAGAGGCCGGCTATCCATATCAGTCGGAGTTCTTGGATGGGGTGGGCCCGAGGGAGATCCTGGCCCGGATGCTTCGTAACCTGATCCTGATCTACGTGGATCGTCACGAGACGACGTTGGAAAAGACCTTGAGCCGCTTCATGGACCTTCTCTACGCCGATCGGCCGGGAGAGCGGGAATAAATGGAGATCCGCATCGGACACAGCCCCGATCCCGATGACGCCTTCCTGTTCTATGCCATGACTCAGGGGAAGATCCCGCTGTCGGGATGGACTGTCACCCATTGCATGGAGGGGATCGAGGAGTTGAACCAGCGTGCGCTGCGCGGGGAACTGGAGATGACTGCCATCTCCCTGCATGCCTACCCTTACTGCGCAGATCGATACCTCCTGCTGACCACGGGCGCCAGCGTGGGTGAGGGATACGGCCCCATCGTGGTGGCGAAGGATTCGATCCGGCTGGAGGATCTTCGCAACGCACCGGTGGCCGTGCCGGGCCGCCTGACCACGGCCGCCTTGTTGCTTCAACTGGCGGTCGGCCCCGTACCGATGGAGATTCTTCCCTTTGATCGAATCCTGGAGGCGGTGCGGGATGGAAAGGCAGCCGCAGGGATTCTCATCCATGAGGGCCAGATCACCTATCAGCGATTCGGGCTCAAAAAGATTTTGGATCTGGGCGAATGGTGGAAGGAGAAAACGCAGCTTCCGGTTCCGCTCGGGGTCAATGTGGTCAGACGCGATTTGGGGCCGGAACGATACCGGGAGCTGGCGTCGGTTTTTAAGCAAAGCTTGGAGTATGCCTTCGCCCATCGGCCGGAGGCCTTGGCCTATGCGCAGCGGTACGGGAGAGGGCTGGACAGCGCCCTCACAGACCGTTTCGTGGGGATGTACGTCAACCGCTGGAGCGTGGATTGCCGGCCGGACGGAGCGATGGCGATGCAGAGGCTTTTGGACCAGGCGGCAGATTCAGGGCTGACGCCCCGAAAGGTCCAGGTGGAATTTGTCGAGGGGTGAGATGACCAAGCCGGGGCCGGAGCCGAAACTTTTCAGCGTTGATGAGGCAAACCTGCTGCTCCCGCAGGTGCGCGAGATTCTTCGGCAAATGCGGAAACGGCGCGACGAGATGGAACAGATGGAGGCGAAAAAGGCGATCGAGGAGCTCTCCTGGCTTCAGCCGGACGGAACGGTGAGCCCGAAGGCGCAAGAGGAGCTCGAGCGGTTGAATCAACTTCAGGAACAGCAGCTGCAGGTCTTCGAGGAAACACTCGGGCAATTGAATTCCATGGGCGCACAGCTGAAGGATCTCAATGCGGGGCTGGTGGATTTCTTCGCGGCGCGGGGAGACGCCCTCG
>JAHFFF010000124.1:0-2890 GCA_023248095.1 Candidatus Omnitrophota bacterium
ATTACGCCGAGAATCATCTTACGGCGTCCAACTCGTGGTGCGTCTTACCCTTCCGATGGACGCCGGAGCCTCAAACATCTGCCGCATCAATTCCTCGGGGGAGCAGGTCGCCACGCCGACCTTGGCCACGACAACGCCAGCCGCCGCATTGGCCAACACAGCGGCTTCCTGAAAGGAAGCCCCCGCCGCACAGGCCAAGGTGAAGGCGGCGATCACCGTATCCCCTGCCCCCGAGACGTCGAACACCTCCCGAGCCACCGTCGGAATCTTCACGGGCCTCTTTCCATTCCTTGAGAAAAGGCACATCCCCTCTTCACCCAGGGTCACCAGCAGCACCTCCGGCCTGAGCTTCTCCAGGATCCTCTTGCCGGCCTTGTGAAGACTGGTCTCATTGGTGATCGGAACTCCGGCCGCAAGGGCGGCCTCTTTCTTATTGGGGGTTAAGGCCGTCACACCCCGATAATAGGAGATGTTCTCTTCCTTCGGATCCACGGTGATCACCTTGCGGTGCCTCTTTGCCAAGCCGATCACCGGCCCTAGCAATTTCGGATGGATCATCCCCTTTCCGTAATCCTCCACGATCACCCCATCCACCTGAGGGATCAGCTCGCGAACCGCTTCCAAACCAGAATTCAACACCGAACCGGCCACCCGATCCGTCCGCTCCCGATCGATCCGCACCACCTGCTGGTGATGGGCGATCACGCGGGTCTTGCGTGTGGTGGGCCGGCGGGGATCGACCAAGACCCACTCCGTCGAGATGCCGCGCCCCTCCAACTCCTGCTTCAAGCGGGTGCCGCCTCCGTCCCGG
This sequence comes from Candidatus Omnitrophota bacterium, assembly GCA_023248095.1. GTDB lineage: Bacteria > Omnitrophota > Gorgyraeia > 1-14-0-20-64-10 > 1-14-0-20-64-10 > JAHFFF01. The sequence continues at coordinate 812 of JAHFFF010000124.1, forward strand.
CCGACCACTCCCAGCACGTTAACCTGCCCACCCAATGTCCGTACGTTGCAGGCCACATTGGCGGCCCCCCCCGGCATGGCCGACTCCCGCTCCATCCGAACCACCGGCACGGGGGCCTCGGGCGAAATCCGGTCCACCGTGCCCCAGATGAACTCATCCAGGATGAGGTCCCCAATGACCAGCACCCTCGCCCGGCTCATCCGCTTGATCAACACATCCATCCGTGAACGAGTCATTTCTCCTGCCTCAGCTTCTCCATCACCGCCGCATACAGCAGCGGCACCATCAGCTCATGGTGCCCCGTGATGCTGATCGCCTGGCCCCCTAAGGCCGTCGGCCGGCTCAACACGTTCTGATGCGGCCGGTAGTGCTGGATCATGTCCAGGTTTGCCACCGTAAAATCCTTCACCGAGTGCCCCAGATTGCGTGAGATCGAGACCGCCTTCAGGAATACCTCCGGCAGGATCACAGCCGAACCAACGTTCAGGACCACCGCCCCTTCCCCGATCCCTGAAACCACCTGGGTCAAGGCATGAAAATCGGTCAGGGAAGCCTTCCCCACCGCCGCGCCGTCGCAACTGGCGTGCTGGTGGATGATGTCCGTTCCGATCGCGACATGCACAGTGGCCGGAATGCCAACCCGATAGGCCGCGGCGAAAACGGAGAGCTTCCTGAATCGGAATTTCTTCTCCTCGATCATTTGGCCGACCGATTCACCGATCCCTCGGTCTTTCTTAGCCCCCTCCCCGATAGCGGCGTTGAGCAGATCGGCCGTCTCGCGCGCCATTCCAAAGGAGCCGTCCGCCAGCGCCTCCGCCACCTCCTCGGAAGTCTGCCCCTGGTATGCCAGCTCGAAATCGTGAATTATCCCGGACCCGGTCATGGCGATGGCGGTCACGATCCGGCGCTCGATGAGATCCACGAGGAGGGGGCTTAGGCCCACCTTCAGCACATGCGCCCCCAGCATCACCAGAACGGTTCTGCGTCGTCGATGGGCCGAGGCTATAGCCTCCACCAAGCACCCAAACTTTTCAGCCGCTAAGATGCGAGGAAGATTTCCGGTGAAGGTTCGGAAGGAGGATCCGGCCGGCGTAACCTTTGCGAAGGAGCCTTGGGCTACCTTGCTCGGCCGTTCTGTGACGCTGTAGCGCCGCAGCTGCTTTAAATTCAGGGGAGCGGGACGCGGCATAAAACTATTCTACTCCCTGTTCTGCAATTCTGACAACTGTGTTAGTCTTAAGTTATGGATCATCGCCTGAATCGGTACTCCACCTGCCTGGTCGTAGCCGCAGGGATCCTGTCCTACTGGAACAGCTTTACGGGTGATTTTGTATTCGACGACACCAAGCAAATTCTCCTTGATCCCTCCATTAGAACCCTCCCGAGTCTCTGGAAACTTCTCACGCACACCAACCGGCCTCTCATCGCCCTCACGTTTGCCCTGAACTACTCTGCGCATGGGCTTGCCCTCTGGGGATACCATCTCGTGAATTTGGTCATCCACCTTCTGGCCGCTTCGACCCTGTACGGGATCGTTCGCCGCACCTTACAAACCAGCCGTCTAGCGGCCCGCTACGAAAAGGCATCCTGCCCATTGGCATTGATCATCTCCCTCATCTGGATGGTCCATCCCCTCCAAACAGAAAGCGTGACCTACATCATCCAAAGAGCAGAATCGCTGATGGGCCTGTTTTATCTGCTGACGCTTTACTGCGTCATCCGCAGCGCAGAATCCACGCGCCCTTCCCGGTGGACCGCCTTTGCCATCCTCTCCTGTGCCCTGGGGATGGCCTCCAAACCGATCCTGGTGACCGCTCCGTTGTTGGTTCTTTGGTATGACCGGGTTTTCCTTTCTCCTTCTTGGGAAGAGTTATTGAAGCGACGCCTTGCACTGTATGCAGGCCTTACAACCTGCTGGGGCTGGCTGGCCCTGCTGTTGGCCGTGAATTTCAAGCAGAATGCGCTCAACGCTGGGTTCTGGTTGGAAAAAATCTCTCCCTGGCAGTACGCCCTGACACAGACCGGCGTCATCCTGCATTACCTGAGGCTGTCGATCTGGCCGCACCCGCTGATCCTGGA
>JAHFFF010000124.1:2990-5239 GCA_023248095.1 Candidatus Omnitrophota bacterium
ATGCGCTCAACGCTGGGTTCTGGTTGGAAAAAATCTCTCCCTGGCAGTACGCCCTGACACAGACCGGCGTCATCCTGCATTACCTGAGGCTGTCGATCTGGCCGCACCCGCTGATCCTGGACTACAGCTGGCCCATCGCACAGGGGGTAAAGGATGTCTGGCCATCCCTCGCCCTGCTCGCGGCGGGAACCCTCACGTTTCTCTGGAAGTACAGGCGGCGCCCGGAGCTGTTGTTCCTCGCAGGCTGGTTCTTCCTGACTTTAGCTCCCAGTTCCAGTTTCATTCCCGTCGCCGACGCCGCGTTCGAGTACCGGATGTACCTGCCGCTGGCTGCCGTGGTCACGGGGCTGGTCCTGCTGGGACGCCACGCGATTACTCGGATGACCCCCTCCCCCGCACGGCAACGGCTTCTCGGGATCGGCGCAGCCTTCACTGCTGTTTCGCTCTTGGGCAGCCTGACGGCCCTGCGCAACCGGGATTACCAGTCTTTGGTTTCCATATGGCAGAAGGTCATTATCTACAGGCCGCAGAACGCCCGGGCCTACAGCAATTTGGGGGTTGCCCTCCAAGAAGCAGGCCAGTCACAGGAGGCGGTCCAAATCCTCTTTCAGGCCATCCGCCTGCGGCCGAACTTTCCAGAGGCCCATAACAATCTGGCGTTTTCTCTGGCACAACAGGGCCACCTGGAAGAAGCCTACTGGCAGTACCGAGAGGCCCTGCGCTTAAACCCAAATCTTGCCCTGGCACACCGGGGCTTGGGAGACCTCTTGAATCGGATGGGACGGTATGAAGAAGCTGCCGCAGAATACAAAGAGGCCATCCGCTTGAACATCCTCTTTCCAGATGTGCACACCAATCTGGGGCTGCTGCTTCAAAGACAGGGGAAGATTTCAGAAGCGCTGCAGGAATACCAGGAGGGGATCCGGCTGGATCCCAAAAATGCCATCCCGTACAACAACATCGGAACCGTGTTGTTCCAGCAAGGAAAATGGGACGAGGCGGCCGAATGGTTTTCCAAGGCAATCCACTTGGACCCCCAATACGCCCAAGCCTACGGCAATCTGGGAGGGGTCTGCCAGATGGAGGGGAAACTCAAGGAGGCGGTCTCCTACTATTCCAAGGCCCTCCAGCTCCAGCCCAATGACAAAACAACCCACCAGAATCTGGAGCACACCTTGACCTCCTTGGAACAAGGACCAAAATAATTTTAGCGCCCCTTGACGTTTGGGCATTGCGTAAGCCATAGTTGATCTGACATTCTCGATAAGGGCAAACCACCCGTAAGGGTGGGTCGTTCGCAAAACCACGGACCCTGAATCACAGGGCAGCCGGGTTACCGAAAGGATGTGTGACGTTGGGATCCTCGCTTGGGGTCTTCTTTTTGGGGCTGATTGGTCTCTGCGCCCTCCTCATCACCATCGCTTTACTCACCCTAACCTACGAGACCCATCGAACGATGGGAACCGCTCGGCAGCTGCTCGCACGCGCAGACAAAGCAGCTGCCCGAATCGAGAGAATGATTGATCAGACCTGCGGTGTGGCCGAGGGGCTCCTCGGCCAGATCGACCGGGTCAGGGAAAAGGCTCACGCCCTCTGGGCACGTCAGTTCGGAAATGGGACTTCCTTAAGGTCCCGAAGGGGTGTTCGTTATCGTCGATTCGAATCGAATGGTCAACGAAAGTGATCGAACAGACAAAGGAGGTTTAGGATGAAAGGGAATCGGTACCTTGGATGGCAGCGGACCCTGGGGGCATTCGCAGTGGGTGCCACGGCGGGCAGCGCAATTGCATTACTTTTTGCACCGGCATCGGGTCGAGTCACGCGGAAGAAGATCGCCTGGCAGTTCCGATCCTGGGGACGCTCTACCACTCGGCAAATCCAGCAGACCAAGAAGCTGCTCACCAGAAAAGCGGCCGGTCTGAAGGAGGCTGCTGTGGAGAAACTGGGTGAGGGGCGAGAGTGGCTGATGGAGCGGGTATCCAACAGCAGCAACGGAAGACATCATCCAGTCTCACGCCGGATGGCCCATCATTAATTCGCAGTTCGAGTGTAAGGGGTGGTCACGAAAGGTGACCACCCCTTTTTTCCCTTCACGATTCCGGCTGTCCCTCCGGTGACGGCTCATTCCCCGACTGGTAGGCCTCCAGCACAACCTCGGAAAGCTGCTGGCGCGCCTCCTTGGTGAGAGGGATAACGTTATCGTACCACTGGCCATCCTTCCCCACCTCCCGCGGCATGCTGACGAACAG
>JAHFFF010000125.1 GCA_023248095.1 Candidatus Omnitrophota bacterium
GGTGGCCGAACCGGAGAAGGCCAGAGCGACCCCCGGGGCCCCGGAAAAGACGCCGCCGATACTGGCGGTGGGAACCACGTTGTTGACCGTAATCACCGCGGTATCCTGGCTCGACAGGCCCAGAGCATCGGTTACGGTTAAGGAAACGGTGTAAACGCCGTTGTCGTCGTAGGCGTGCGCGGGAGTCAGGGTTCCGGAGGTGGAGGCACCGTCGCCAAAATTCCACTGGTAGATCAAGGGGGCCTGACCGCCGCTGACCGAGCCGGTGAAGGCCACGCTGGCGCCTTCGTTGGCGGTCTTATCGGTGCCAGCATTGGCAACCGGTGCAGCAGCCGCCGCCGAGGCGGAGAATCCCAGTGTTGCAGCCAGCACAATCACGCAAATCGCCCTAAGGTTTTTCGGAGTGTTGTTATTCATTTCTTATTTTAACCCTAACATTTTGTGGCAAATAAAATCCCCCTTTTGGTGCCGTATAGTTTTTAGTTTACATGAGGATCCAGCCGTTTGACAAGGGGGAGCAAGAAATTTATCTGGGTATATTTACTACTTACAAATTCCGGATTCCAGCCAGGTGTAGCGGCCCTTGAGGAGATTCTGGGCCACCTGGTAGGCGGGGCGATCCTCGGGGCTGCTGGGGTGGCAAAGCGCCCGCAGGACCCGGCCGCGGGCGTAGATGCAGAAGAGGTCGGCCAGCTCCACAGCGCTCTGGCTTCGGCCAGAGGAGGCCGAACCAGGCGCCCCAGCGCTCTCCCCTTCGCGCTCCAGCATCGATGCGCGCGAGATGGCAGCCGACATGGCGAAGAGATCCACGCCAATGTCCACGATGCGGAAGAGAACCATCTGCTGTTTTTCCAGCCGCTGCTGGTAGATCATCATCTGATGGAAGAGGGTCCGGGCCAGGCGGCGGCTCTGCGCCCGCACGAAGAACCAATGGCGGCGCAGGCGAGGTGGAATCTCCGCCGGAGCGCCGATGGGGAGCGCTGGAATCCATTGCTGCGGGTACCAGCCGGCGTAGAAGAGGCCGGCCTTGATCGCCGCCTTCACCCGCTGTGGGAGGCTGTATTTAGGAAGGAGCACGGCGAAGGCCCGCTGGATGTGCGGGTCCAGCGCCTCGCGGGCGAGGAAGAGCCGCATGATCTCGCTGGTGCCTTCGATGATCAGGTTGATCCGGGCATCCCGGAACATTCTCTCCACGGGCAGCGGCGCCTCACCGCGGGCCTTCAAGGAGTCGGCCGTTTCGTAGCCGCGTCCGCCGCGAATCTGCAGGGTATGGTCCACGATCGCCCAGGCCGCTTCCGTGCAGAAGAGCTTGGCCATCGCCGCCTCGATCCGGATGTCCAGGTCGCCCCGGTCGGCCCACGCGGAGGCGAGCCAGGTCACCCCTTCCATCGCGAACAGGTGCGCCGCCATCCACCCCAGCTTCGCCGCCACCGCCTCGTGCTGACCGATCGGCCCGCCCCATTGTTTTCGCTCCAGCGACCATTCCCGCGCAATCTGCAGGCAGCGCTTGGATCCGCCGATCGATCCGGCCGGCAGGGTCAGCCGCCCGGTGTTCAGCGTCATGAGGGCCAGCTTCAATCCCCGCCCCGGCCCCCAGAGGATGTTCTCCTTCGGCACCTTCACGTCGGAAAACTTCAGCAGCCCGTTCTGAATTCCCTTCAGGCCCATGAAGTCGCAGCGGTGCACCAGCGAGACGCCCGGCATGCTCCGCTCCACGATGAAGGCGGTGATCTGCTTGCGGGTCTTGCCGCCGATCGCCCGCTCCGGCGTCTGCGCCATCACCACGATCACCTCCGCCACCGGCCCGTTCGTGCACCAGAGCTTCTCGCCGTTGATGAGGTAGGATGCTCCGCCGTCGATCGGCGTGGCGGTGGTGGACATCTTCGCCGGATCCGATCCGACATCCGGCTCGGTCAGCGCGAAGGCGGAGACCGCCCCGTTGGCGAAGCGCGGCAGATATTTCCTCTTCTGCTCCTCGGTGCCGAACATCTTGAGCGGCTGCGGGACGCCGATCGACTGATGGGCCGACAGCCAGACCGCCGTGGAGCCGCAGTGGCTGCCGATGAGGGAGATGGCACGATTGTAATTCACCTGCGAGAAACCCAGCCCGCCGTACTCCTTCGGGATCTTCATCCCGAAGCAGCCCAGCCTGGCCAGTCCCTTAATGACCTCCGGCGGGATCTCGCCAGTCCGATCGATGGCGTCGGCATCCACGTTGCGTTTGAGGAAGGATTCCAGCTCGGCCAGGAAGGCATCGCCGGCGCGGCGATCCTCCTCCGACTGCACCGCATAGGGGAATATTAAGGAAGGCGCCACCCGCCCGTGGAACAGCTGCAGCGCAAAACTGGGCCGCTCCCACTTCGACTCGCGCGCGGCCTCGATGACCTCCAGAGCCTCTGCTGACCCAAGCAGGCTCGTCTCCTTTTTCTTGGATTCTTCAGCGCCCATTACGCGCGAGTATACCACGATTCCCTTTTGATCTTCGCCCCGCTCTTTGAAGGAGCCCCTAAGTCCTGGTCGCCAGCTAAATTTCATGCTATACTTATGATCGATATGATCAGTATGATCAGGGAGGTACCCCATGCGAAGCGTTGACTCAGTGATCTTACGGAAGAACCTCGGCCAGTACGTGAACGAGGCCTTCTATCGGGGAGACGAGTTCATCATTAAGCGGGCGGGAAAACCGGTCGCGGCCCTCGTACCGTTGGTGGACCTGGAAAAATTAACGGCAATCCGAGAAGCAGGTTTCAAGGCGCTGCAAGATCTATGGAACAAGAATAAGTCGGCAGCCCTCCCCTCTGTTTTGAAGGATGTGACGCAAGCCGTTCAGCAAATCCGACGTCGTCGGTGATACGGGCAGTTCTCGACACCAACGTCATTGTCAGCGGAATCATCAAAGGCCACAGCCCTCCCGGACGAATCCTTGCCGCGCTGTTCAAGGGCCGTTTTACAGCGGTCACATCGGCGCACCTTCTGGCTGAAGTATCCCAAGTCCTTACCTACCCGAAGATCCGAGACAAGTACCATTTGACTTCTCAGTCGACCGAAGCAATCCTCACTTCCCTGGCCCTTTTCTCAGACGTTATCCCTGTGCCACGCGTTGCCAAGCTCACAAGAGACCCCCAGGACGACCTCGTCTTGGCTTGCGCTGTGCATGGAGACGCAGATATCGTCGTCACAGGAGACTCGGACATTCTCGTCCTGAGGGAGTTCCGCAGGATTCAGTTTGTCACTCCGCAGAATTTCCTCAGGCTCCTTCCTACATGAATAGTTTTCGACGGGTCGGTGTGTTGGTCTGTGTCTTGCTTAGCGCGTCGCCGGCTTGGGCGGCCAGGGGGGGGAAACAGCCAGGCATCACAATCTCCGCACCGGCAAGCGCATCGGTCGGGCAAGAGATCCTCGTCACCGTCTCAACAGTCAATGGCGCCCAGATCTCCTTCGTCTCTGTGTCGACGGACCGTGGGGACGGCGTTGGGATGTCCTCGACCCCGCCGTTCTCGTTCCACTACACGATTCCCTCGTCTGTCGTGGGCACACTGACCATCAACGCAACCGCGATGGATGTCCCGAGCGACGTTGCCTATCAGACTCAGACCATCGTGCAGGTGGGAACGCCGGCAACGCTCACCACCCTCACCCTCGTGCCCGAGAACACCAGCCCCATCGCTGATATCCCGGTACCCCCCTACTTCCCTCTCACCTACTACGGCGAGCTCATGCATCCCCGCATCAGAGGCACGTTCTCGGACGGCGTGGTGCGGGACCTCTCCAATCCGGCCACCGGCACGACCTACCAGCCGAAGAACACCAACATTGTGACGATCACTGCGGAGGGTGCTTTCCAAGCGGTCGGCGAGGGCTCCACCACTGTGACCGCCACAAACAGCGGCCAGTCGGTGTCCATCCCAGTCTCGGTTGACTTCGTCGATCCCAAGCTCGGCAGCCTGACCGGCGGAACCGGCACCAACCCGGACGTGGCCCTCACCTACTCCGGCCCGATCAGCGCGGGCGCCCAGTCCATCCCCCTCACCTCAACCACCATCAAGCTGCCGGCGCATGTCCCGCAGGTGAGCTGGGCGTTCCACAACAACTCCGGCCTGCCGCAGCTCAAAACCACGCCGGGCCTGGCGACCTGGAAGCTCGCCAACGGCAGCAACCCGAATTGCTCCGTGAGCTTCGCCAACAACGTCATGCCGACGGACCAGCCCCCCTACGCCGTTACCAGCGGAACGGTGACCGTCACACTGCCTCCCGGCGGGGGCAGGTGTGTCCTCCTGCTGAGCATCACCGGCCAAAGCGATCAAGAGGCCGATAAGTTCACGATCATAAACCCCGCCCCCTGAACTCCCCAGATGATACAGTGCTTTGCCCGCTAGATCCCTTCGTATTCCAAAAATTAACAATTAATTTTTATACTTGACAAATTGCACTTTGTGCATTATATTTGTTTATAGAACTTGGAAGGAGCTACGATGAACCAGGAACTCCCCGACCTGATGGACCGAAAAAGGAATGGCAAGACATCAACCCGCAGGGGCCGACCCCGACCATGCGGCAGTGCCTGTAGATATCTCGAGATCACCCTGCCCGCAGCGCTGTTTTTAATGATCAGCCAAAATTTCACCCTCGCCGCTAGCGATTCCACCCCTCCGACAACACCGGTGGTAACCGATGACGGTGCCTATACAACATCCACCAACCAACTTCGCGCCTCCTGGACCAGCTCAGACCCGGAGTCCGGGATCAGCGAGTATCAGTACCAGATCCGCCAGGATTCTACGACCGGCGCGATCGTCGTGGACTGGACCTCCACGCGCTCCCCTCCCTCCAAGAGCGTGCCAAACTCGGTCACCCGCACGGGCCTTAATCTCCTGCAGGGGAAAAGCTACTTCTTTGCCGTCAAGGCCAAGAATGGCACGAACCTCTGGTCGGCCGGGGGTTACTCGAATGGGATCAAGGTCGACACCACGGCACCGGTTGGAGTGCAGGTCACCGATGACGGCATTACCACCACCTCCACCAGTCAGATCCACGCCACATGGACTGTCTCCACAGATCCAGAATCTGGCGTCGCTGATTACCAATATCAGATCCGCCAAGACTCCACGACCGGAACGATCGTCGTGGACTGGACCTCAGCGGGACTGGTGACACAGGTCACCCGTATAGGCTTAAACCTCATCGACGGAAAGAAATATTTCATCGGCGGGCGGGCCAAGAAC
>JAHFFF010000005.1 GCA_023248095.1 Candidatus Omnitrophota bacterium
TCAGCTTGTCGGCATCCCGGACCGGTTGACGGCGCAGGAGCTGACGTGGAATCTTGCAACGCGGCGGATCGGCAAGCGGATTCATGCCTACGATACGACCGATTCCACGATGGATATCGCACATCGCCTGGCTGCCGCCGGAGAACCAGAGGGTTCCGTCATCGTCGCCGAAGCACAGGGGAAGGGGCGAGGCCGGATGGGACGGACCTGGATCTCTCCAAAGGGCAAGGGGATCTACGCTTCCTTTATCCTGCGTCCCTCGCTTCAGCTTTCCGAGGTTTCCAGTATCACGCTGATGGCAGCGGTGGGTGTGGCCCGGGCGATCCAGAAGGCAACCGCATTGAAGCCTGAGATCAAATGGCCGAATGATCTGTTGGTAGAGGGACGGAAGGTATCCGGGATCCTGACGGAGCTCAATGCGGAACTTAACCGGGTCAATTACATTGTCATCGGTGTGGGAATCAACGTGAACACGGCCAAGGCGCATCTGCCGGCCCATGCCACTTCATTGGCAAACGAACTGGGCAGCCGAGTGGATCGGTTGGAATTGGCCCGGACCTTGTTGGTCCAATTGGACCGGACCTATCTGGAATTCCTAGAACAGGGGATCGAACCGATCCTCGATGCCTGGCGCGGGTTCGCCGGCTTCCTGGGTCGCCGGATCCGGGTCGCGTTGGATGGGCGCAATCTGGATGGGCAGGCGATGGATGTCGATCGCAGCGGGGCGCTGCTTGTGCGCACGGACAGCGGCCTGGTAGAATCAGTGTCGGCAGGGGAGGTCCTAGTCGTCAGATGATTATTGACATGCTCGGGATGAGTGGATACAAAACGGCACGAGGGGTGGCGCGGGGCTGTCCCACGACAGGACCCCAAGCGCGGTTTCATCCCGTTCGTGCTTCGACAAGCTCAGCACGAGCGTTCATCGCACTACTTTTTGTTGCTCTTTCACTAGCTGTTATGCGGCCCACACTCGCTGCTGAAGAGCACCCTGTCTTGGTCTTGCAAGTTAGCGGCGCCATCAATCCGGCGGTGGCCCGTTACGTGATGCGGGGTTTGGAGCAGGCCAGGGCGGAACAGGCCTCCGCGGTGGTCATTGAGCTGGACACTCCCGGTGGACTGGACGGCTCGATGCGCAAGATTGTGCAGGCGATCCTGGATTCGCCGGTTCCGGTCCTCGTCTATGTGGCGCCGCCTGGAGCGCGGGCTGCCTCCGCTGGCGCCTTCATCGCGATGTCGGCCCACCTGGTGGCGATGGCCCCCAGCACCAACATGGGGGCCGCCCATCCGGTTCGAATCGGAGGAGGAACGGATGAGGTTCCGAAGAAAGAGGGGGAAAGGCCCTCGACCATGGAGGAGAAGCTGACCAACGATGCCGTGGCCTACATCCGCTCCATTGCGGAGGACCGGGGCCGCAATCTGGAATGGGTGGAGGCGGTGGTGCGGCAGAGCCGTTCCTCCAGCGCGGAGGAGGCCAAACAGCAGGGAGTGGTCGAATTCATTGCCAAGGACCTGGACGATCTGCTGCATCAAGCCAACGGGCACCCGGTGAAGACCATCTTTGGAACGACCACCCTAGCTGTTGAGGGGCGTGCGAAGAGGGTGGTGAAGATGTCCGCGATGGAAAGCGGGCTGCAGCAGTTGGCCCATCCGAACTTAGCCTACGTCCTGCTTCTGCTGGGAATCTACGGGCTCATTTACGAGTTGGCCACCCCGGGCGCAGTCTTCCCCGGCGTGCTGGGGGCCATCCTGCTGGTCTTGGCGCTGGTGGGGTTGGAGACCCTGGAGGTCAATTGGGGCGGCATCGCCCTGATCGGTCTGTCGCTCTTATTCTTTATCGCCGACATCAAGCTTCCCGGCTACGGGGCGCTCACCATCGGCGGGCTCATTGCCTTCGTCTTGGGTTCTCTCTTTCTTTTTCCGGCGACCCGAATCCCCCATCTGCGTCTTGCTTGGGGAACGATTGGGGCGGCCACTGTATTCACCTCGGCTTTCTTTTTAGGCATCGTCGGCGCGGCCGTCCGGGCGCTGAGTCGGAAGGTCACCAGCGGCGTCGAGGGGCTCATCGGCGCGGAAGGGGTGGCCAAGACCGATTTGAAACCGCAGGGGTTAGTCCAGGTCAAAGGGGAGGAATGGCAGGCTCGCTCTGCACAGCCGATCCACAAGGGGAAAAGGGTGAAGGTGATTCGATTGGAAGGGCTAACCGTTCACGTTGAACTTGTGAAGGAGGATCTTTAATGGTTCCATTATCCATTCTGTTGGTACTCATTCTGATTGGAGTTGTGCTTCTGCTCTCCATGATCCGGATTGTGCCGGATTACAAGCGCATTGTTGTTCTTCGGGTCGGTCGCCTGATCGGAGCCAAGGGGCCCGGGCTGGTGATCATTGTCCCAGTCATCGATCAGCCGGTGACGGTGGACCTGCGAGAGACCTATCTGGAGATTCCGCGGCAAACCTGCATCACCAAGGATAACGCCCCCATCTCCATCGACTTTCTGATTTACTCGAAGGTAGTGGATCCCGCAACGACGGTGATCCAGGTCAAAGACTATGCCGGCGCTGCCATGAACATTGCAATGACAACCCTGCGCGCCGTCGTAGGCGACATCCCGCTCGATGACGTTCTGGCCAAGCGGGAGCAGATCAATCAGGTGCTTCGCACCAAGCTGGATGAGGTGACCGAGCGCTGGGGCGTGAAGGTGACCTCCGTGGAGATCCGGGAGATTTCTCCTCCAAAGGATGTGCAGGAGTCGATGAATAAGCAGATGGCGGCGGAGCGCAACCGGCGCGCCACGGTGCTGGAGGCGGATGGCCAGAAGCAGGCGAACGTCACGGTAGCCGAGGGAGAAAAGCAGGCGGCGATCTTGAAGGCCGAGGGAGGCAGACAGGCGGCGATCCTCAATGCAGAAGGCAATCGGCAGGCTGCCATTCTGAACGCGGAGGGTTACGCGCTCGCCCTCTCCAAGATCTTCGAATCGGCGAAGAACATCGATGCCAAGACCATGTCCCTGCAGTATCTGGATGCGCTGAAGGCGCTCGGGGCGGGTCCCTCCACGAAGTTCGTGATTCCGACGGAGCTCCTCAATCTGCTTGTTCCCTTCAGTGAATCGGTGAAGAGTTCTCTGGAGTCCTCGGCAAAGCGCTAGCGCGATTGCGTGAGGAATACCACGAGCAGGATGACGAGTATGGCGAGGACCAGTAGGACCATAGAGAGAACCATGATTCCGAGTGAATCGTTGGGTGTTGCTGTGTCCGCAGCCGCCCGCTTCTCTCCGATCTGGTCATAGATCGCCTGGAGTTCCCCTCGATCCAGCCAGAGTCCGTGGCATCGGGGGCAGCGGTCGATCTGAAGCGAGCCGGCATCATCGTAGGAAAATGTCTCGGTCATGAAGTTGCATCTCGGACATAAAGGCGGGTTTTTCGTTGGTGGTCGCGTAGGAACAGCTGGTTCCGGCGGTAGGCTGGGGATGTCTGCGGCAGTATGGGCCAGGTGGGTGAGTTCTCCGGGGTCCAGCCAGATTCCATCGCACAGTTCGCACCAGTCCAGGACAACGCCTTCGTCCTGAATCTGGCGCATAGCGGACTGATCGAGAGGACACTTCACAAGAGCACCGAGGGGAGAATAGCGCGTGGGTCCGAATTTGTCAAACGTGGTCACGATCTCCTTGGCCCTTTGGGTGGGGGGCCTCAGCCTATTTGCACTCGTCGTCACGCCCGTCTCCTTTCGCCGGCTGCCGAAGGAGGAGGCTGGGCGTTACGTCGGCATCCTCTTCCCGGCGGTGGACCGTTGGGCGGTGATTTGGGGCACGGTTGCCTTGGGTTCCCTCCTGCTGGTTTTTCTGAACCGGCACTTTGCCCCGCGGTCGCTGGTCATGGAAATCCCCATGGGGGTGATGTTTCTCCTCTCCCTGCACAGCGCCTACATCCTCCATCCGCAGATTCAAGATCTGAAGCGCAGGATGGCACTGCCCGAGTACCAGGGAACGGCCCATCTGGATAAGCTGCGCTTCTCCTTCGGCCGTCTCCACCGGCGTTCCGTCCAACTGCACGGGCTCCTGCTGGTGCTGGGTTGGTTCAGCCTGGGCGTTCTTCCGAGATTCTTGCGATAGGGGGAATGGATGTCTTTGAAGTACAAGTTGAAGAGATTTTCAAATTTCGCGGACACGCCGCATCGGCTGGGGCTGGCCTTCGGGTTGGGAGTCTTTTTGGGGGTGATCCCGGGCACGGGGGTGATCGTGGCCGTGGGGGCGGCGACCCTGTTCCGATTGAATCTTCCCTTAATGGTGGCGGGGGCCATGCTCACCAACCCGATCACCACACCGTTCGTGTACGCCATGAGTTATTACATCGGCCTCAAGATGCTGGGGGACCATCCGGGACAGGGGTTTCTAGGGACGGTGGTGCTTCCCACCTTGGCGGGGAATCTTCCCCTGGCCGCTTCTCTGGCGGCGTTGGGGTATCTGTTCGTTTGGGTGTTCCTCACCTTGCACCGTTCCCGTTGCTCCAACCGGCGCAAGCAAGAGGTCTCTTAGAAGATGCTGCTTGCCATTGACGTCGGCAATACCAACATCACCGTCGGGATCTTTCAGCGGGAGAGATTGATTTCTTGCGGGCGGATGTCCACCTTGGGTCCGCGGACCGTGGATGAGGTGACGATCACGCTGCAAGGATTGCTCCACAATCTCTGTCTCGGGACCGGCTACCGATTTGAGAACATCGATGGGTTGATCCTTTCCAGTGTCGTTCCGCAGGCCACCTCCGCCTTGAAGCAGGCGCTCAAGAGCCTCGTGAAGCCCAGGCCGCTCATCGTCGGGGAAACGATCCGGGCCCCCATCAAGAATCGCTACCGGGTTCCTTCCCAAGTGGGGCAGGACCGGCTGGTGAATGCCGTGGCAGCCTACTACCTGTACGGTGGGCCGGCCATCGTTGTAGACTTCGGTACGGCCGTCACCGTGGATCTGGTCTCGAAGCGGTGCGAGTATCTCGGCGGCCTGATTGTGCCCGGTATAGCGATCTCTTTGGAGGCGTTGGTCTCCAGGGCAGCCCTCCTGCCGAAGATCGAATTGGCCCCTCCGAAAGAATTATTAGGAAGGGACACTCAGGAAAGCATGCGCAGCGGGATCTTCTTTGGTTATGGAGCCCTTTGTGATGGCGTGGTCTCCAAATTGAAGACCCGCCACGCTCCGAAGGCCAAAGTGATCGCCACGGGTGGTCATGCCCCCCTCATTGTGCCCTACTGCCGCTCTGTTAAAATCCTGAACACCGAGCTGACGCTTCAAGGACTGCGCCTTACCTACGAGCGGGCTCAAAAAAACTATTGACAAATTCCTGAATCGGATTATGATATTGAAAAGAGTTAGCACTCTTCGTTGTCGCCTGCTAATCCATCTGTAAGTCCTGACTGTAACAAGGAGGCATCAATGGCTATTCAACCACTGGGTGACCGAATTTTGGTGAAGTTGCTGGAAGAGGAAGGGAAGTCCCCTGGAGGCATCATCCTGCCGGATACGGCGAAGGAGAAGCCTCAGGAGGGAAAGGTTGTGGCAGTCGGTAAGGGTCGGCTGCTGGAGGATGGAACCGTCCGGCCTCTGGAGATTAAGGTAGGGGACACGGTCCTATTTACCAAATACTCCGGCATGGAGGTCGGCCATGAGGACAAGGAGTTCTTGATCTTGCGGGAAGAGGATGTTTTGGCGGTTCTTAAGGAAGCGAAGAAATAAGGAGGTTGTAAACCAATGGCAAAGCAGTTGTTATTCAGTGACGAAGCTAGACGGGCCATCCTACGAGGGGTGGAGACCCTGGCAAGAGCGGTCAAGGTGACCCTGGGACCGAAGGGGCGCAATGTCATTCTGGACAAGAAGTTTGGCTCCCCGACGATCACCAAGGACGGCGTGACCGTGGCCAAGGAGATTGAACTGGAGGATCCGTACGAGAACATGGGTGCGGAGATGGTCAAGGAGGTGGCCTCCAAGACCTCCGATACGGCAGGGGATGGGACCACCACGGCCACCGTTTTGGCCGAGGCCATCTTCCGGGAGGGATTGAAGAACGTCACCGCCGGGGCCAGTCCCATGGGCATCAAGCGGGGCATCGACATCGCGGTGGAAGCGGCCGTCGAGGCGCTCAGGAAGCTCTCCAAGCCGATCAACGTCAAGGAGAAGAAAGAGGTTGCCCAGGTTGCCGCGATCGCGGCCAACAACGATGCCGAGATCGGCAACCAGATTGCCGAGGCCATGCTCAAGGTCGGCAAGGACGGGGTGATCACGGTGGAAGAGGCCAAGGGGATTGAGACAACCTTGGAGATCGTGGAAGGGATGCAGTTCGACCAGGGCTATCTGTCTCCGTACTTCGTCACCGACGCGGAGCGGATGGAATGTGCCCTGGAGAGTCCCTACATCCTCATTCACGAGAAAAAGATCTCGGTCATGAAGGACATGCTTCCGCTCCTGGAGAAGGTTGCTCGGACCGGCAAGCCTCTGTTGATCATTGCCGAAGAGATTGAGGGGGAGGCCTTGGCCACCTTGGTGGTGAATAAGCTGCGTGGAACCCTCTCTGCCTGTGCCGTGAAGGCGCCAGGCTATGGGGACCGGCGCAAGGCCCTGTTGGAGGATATCGCCACCCTGACGGGTGGCCGGGCGATCACCGAGGAGTTGGGGATCAAGCTGGAGTCCATCGACCTGGAGGATCTCGGCCGTGCCAAGCGAGTGGTGGTGGATCGTGAGAATACCACCCTCGTGGAAGGGGCTGGCAAGACCGCAGAGATCAATGGACGGATCTCCCAGATCCGGAAGCAGATTGAAGAGACCGATTCCGATTACGATCGGGAGAAGTTGCAGGAACGCCTCGCCAAGCTCTCGGGCGGTGTTGCGGTGATCAAGGTGGGTGCGGCTACCGAGACGGAGATGAAGGAGAAGAAGGCTCGCGTTGAGGATGCGCTCCATGCCACTCGGGCTGCTGTAGAGGAAGGGATCGTCCCGGGCGGCGGAGTGGCTCCGCTTCGGGCCCAGGCTGCGTTGGAGAAGCTCAAGGTCGCCAATGACGATGAGCGTGTAGGTGTCGACATCGTCCGGCGGGCGCTTGAGGAACCGATCCGACAGCTGGTGGAGAACGCTGGCCTGGAGGGTTCGGTGGTGGCTCAGCGGGTCAAGGACGAGAAGACCACGGTGGGATTCAATGTGGATAAGCTGGAGTACGTGGATATGATCCAGGCTGGGGTCATTGACCCAACCAAGGTGACTCGACTCGCCCTGCAGAATGCAGCTTCCATTGCGGGGCTTCTGTTGACTACAGAAGCGCTGGTGACCGACCTTCCTGAGAGGGAAAAGGCGGCACCCGGACCCGCAGGGCATGGCGGCGGCGGTATGGGGATGGATTACTAAGATGAACCTGAAGCCACTGGGTGACAAGGTGATTGTGGAGGTACTCGGTGCAAAGGATCGCACCAAAGGGGGGATCGTCGTTCCGGACAGCGCTAAGGAAAAGCCTCAAGAGGCAAAGGTCCTGGCGGTTGGATCCGGGAAGGTTCTCCCCAGCGGGAAGGTGATTCCTCCCGAGCTCAAAGTGGGCGATACCGTTCTCTTTGGGAAGTACTCGGGCAACGAGGTGAAGCTGGATGGGAAGGAGTTTCTGATCATCAACCAGGACGACGTCCTGGCCGTGATCAAGTAAAATTCCGGCCGTAAGCTATTGGGGTCAGACCCCGCGGGGTCTGACCCCAGCAGGTTTTCAGCAGGCCTCCGGGGTTGACTCTCCGGAGGCCTGTGTGCTATAGAGGAGCTTCCCATGGGTGAATTCATCGGTCGTGGAAGGAAGGCCCGCCGCTGTTACGGATTTGACGAGATCGCGCTGGTTCCCGGTGGAATCACCCTCAATCCCAACGAGGTGGAGCCCTCCTGGCCGTTGGATGGTCAGCGGTACCGAGTTCCGATATTGGCCAGCGCGATGGACGGCGTTGTGGATGTCCGGTTCGCCATCGCATTCGGGAAGATGGGGGGGCTTGCGGTCCTGAATCTGGAGGGAGTGCAGACCCGCTACGAGCATCCGGAAGAGGTGCTGGCCAAGATCGTCAAGGCCGACGACCACAAGGTCACCGAAATCCTTCAGAAGGTCTACCAGGAGCCGATCAAGGAGAAGCTGATCTCCAAGCGGATCCAGGAGATCAAAAAGGCCAAGGTTCCGGCGGCGGTCTCCGCCATCCCGCAAAGGGCTTCCATCTTTGGTCCCATCGCGCAAGCGGCGGGGGCCGATCTCTTCGTTGTTCAGTCGACCGTCTCCACGGTCCGGCACATCTCATCGGAGTACAAATGTCTCGATATCGCCCATTTTTGCAAGTCGATGAAGATCCCAGTGGCGGTGGGCAACTGCGTCACCTACCAGGTTGCGTTGGATCTCATGGAGTGCGGACCCTCGGCCATCCTCGTGGGGATCGGCCCTGGCGCCGCCTGCACCACGCGAGGGGTGCTGGGGCTGGGCGTCCCGCAGGTGACGGCCACGGTGGACTGCGCTGCGGCGCGGGATTTCTATCACAAGAAGACCGGCCGCTACGTTCCGGTCATCACCGACGGCGGGATGCGGACCGGCGGGGATGTCTGCAAGGCCTTCGCCTGCGGGTCCGATGCGGTCATGATCGGCTCCCCCTTTGCGCGGGCGAAGGAAGCGCCGGGCCGAGGCTACCATTGGGGGATGGCGACACCGCATGCCAACCTGCCGCGGGGCACGCGGATTCACGTGGGGGTCACCGGCACCCTGGAGGAGATCCTGTTCGGCCCGGCCAAGACCGACGACGGGACGCAGAACCTGATGGGGGCCTTGACCACCGCGATGGGATCGGTGGGGGCCAGGAACCTGAAGGAGTTTCAGTTGACGGAGCTGATCATCGCTCCTTCCATCCAGACGGAAGGGAAGCTGGCTCAACGGACACAGCGTGTGGGGATGGGTAAATAACCTGTGGGAGGCGGCCGATGTTTCTAATCGTTAGCGTGTTGGTGGGGCTTGTTCTGGGGATCGCGTTGAGCATCCAAGGCAACCGCTTCTTTCCCGTTCGGCTCTTCGCTTCTCTCCTGGCCGGGCTGGTCGCGGGATCTGTGCTTTCCTGTCTGCGGGTCATCCCGGCTGGGCACGTGGGGATCGTGGACCTCTTTGGCCAGGTGGCGGATCAGCCGCTCGCTTCCGGATTGCGGTTGGTGAATCCATTGGCCAACATCGTTCCCATTT
The DNA here is from genome assembly GCA_023248095.1 of Candidatus Omnitrophota bacterium. Taxonomy (GTDB): domain Bacteria; phylum Omnitrophota; class Gorgyraeia; order 1-14-0-20-64-10; family 1-14-0-20-64-10; genus JAHFFF01. The sequence goes on from JAHFFF010000005.1 coordinate 9,211, forward strand.
CCATCAGGACTCAGGAAGACAAGGAAACGATGGAGGTTCCTTCGAAGGAGGGGCTCACCGTTCAGCTGGAGATCTCCGTTCTGTATCGGCTGGACCCGCAGCAGGCGGTCGAGGTTTACAAGACCGTCGGATCGAATTACGAGGAGGTGATCTTGATCCCGCAATTTCGGTCGGTGGCCCGCGGGGTGACCGCTGAGGAGGAGGCCAAGGCATTGTACACCTCTCAGCGGGAGGTCCTGGCTAAGCGATTCGAGGATCATTTAAAGGAGCAGGTGAGTCCGCGCGGAATCCTGGTGGAGAAGATTCTCCTGCGGCGGGTCGCGTTGCCCGCCACGGTGCGGGACGCCGTCGAGCAGAAGCTGAAGGCGGAGCAGGATGCGGAGCGGATGAAGTTCATCCTCCAGCGTGAGAATCAGGAGGCGGAGCGCAAGCGGATCGAGGCCCAGGGGATCCGGGATGCGCAGGGGATCATCAACGAGAGCCTCACCGCGCAGTACCTCCATTACCTTTGGATCAACACCCTCAATCAAAATCCCAACGTGATCTACGTGGCGACCGAGGCGAACATGCCGCTCTTCCGGGTGATCCACGACACGGTGGGCAGCCCGCCCAGATCTCTGACCGCGGTCCCCGATCGAAGGTCGGGCGGACAGCGGGCAGGGGATTGAATCTTCCAACGACCGTTTACGACCTGACCCTGTCGGAACTGAAGACTTGGGTGGCAGAGCAGGGGCAGCCGCCCTACCGAGCAAATCAGATCTTCGAGTCGGTCTATCATCGCGGCCTGGAGGATCCGGTTTCCTGGAAACAGCTTCCCCTCGACTTCCGGCAGGCGTGTATCCGCCGTCTTTCCGGGCCGACGCTCGCTCCCGCCGAGAAACAGAACTCGGCGGACGGGACGTGGAAATGGCTTTCCAAGCTTCAGGACGGGCAATACCTCGAGACCGTTTTGATCCCCTCCGATTCGAGGAAAACGATTTGCGTCTCCACCCAGGTCGGTTGCGCCTATGGGTGCGCCTTCTGCGCCAGCGGGATGAAGGGATTCCGGCGGAATCTCACCGCCGGTGAAATTGTCCAGCAGGTGGTGCTCATCGATCGCCACCTAAAATCGGTGCCTGGTACGGAAATCGGCACCGGTCACCAGAATCGGGTCAGTAACATTGTCTTCATGGGGATGGGGGAGCCGCTGGCCAATTTCGACAGCCTTCTGAAGGCGATCCGTATCCTGAATGCACCTGAAGGATTGAACATCGGTGCCCGCAAGATCACCATCTCCACCGTAGGCCTCATTCCCATGATCGAACGCTTGGGCAAGGAGGGCCTGCAGCTCGAACTCTCCGTCTCTCTGCATGCCCCAAACGATGAGCTCAGGGGGAGGCTTATGCCGGTCAACCGGAAGTATCCGGTCAAGCAGCTCATCGAGGCCTGCCGTGCCTATGTCCGCGCAACGAAGCGCCTGATCACCTTTGAGTACATCCTCATCGATCAGGTCAACGATGGCCCGGAGCAGGCGAAGGAGCTTGCCGTTCTGCTGCGGGGGCTTCTCTGCAAGGTGAATCTGATTCCGTGCCATCCCATACCCGAGGTGCTGTTTAAGCGTCCCCCGCTGGATCGGATGCTCGCGTTTGAGCGGATCCTGCGCGAGAAGAAGATCACCTGCACGCTGCGCCGTTCCCGCGGACTCGACATCGAGGGGGCCTGCGGCCAATTGCGGCTTCGTCAACTGCTGGAATCTGCGGACCGTCCCGTTTAAAATTGTTTCCGAACCCGCGCTAGGGAACCAGCGCCGCGCCGTTCGCGACGGCCCAGCGAGCCATCGAGAACTCGACTCATCCGGCCGCGCTCTCGCCAACCTTGAAGCTCTCCAGCGAACCGTGCTCGCACGGCCTCCTGAGCGTGCGTTGCCGGTCCCCCAGCGTGGGTTCTTGCCCAGCTTTTGACTCAGTCGTTCATGCGGAGTAGAATGAAATTCATGGCTGCTCCCCATGAAACGATCCTCATCCTGGATTTCGGTTCCCAGTATGCCCAGCTGATCGCCCGCCGGGTTCGGGAGCTGAATGTCTTCTGCAAGATTCTCCCCTTTAACGTGCCGGCGGATCAGGTCGTGAAAGAGAACCCCAAGGGAATCATCCTCTCCGGCGGGCCCGCTTCGGTTTGGGCCCCAAGGGCTCCCAAGCCGGCCGCGGGGATTTTCAAGATCGACACGCCGGTGCTGGGGATCTGCTACGGCATGCAGCTCATGGGACAGATGCTGGGCGGCGGCGTCTCGAAGGCGGCGCACCGGGAATTCGGCAAGGCGCAGCTGCAGATCAATGAGCCCGATTCCCTTTTCGATGGGCTGCCGAGGGAGCTGACCTGCTGGATGAGCCACGGGGATTACGTCAACCGCTTGCCTCCCGGTTTCAGGGCGATTGCCAGCACCGGCAACACGCCGATCGCCGCCATGGGATCCCTCGCGGCCAAAAAGTTCGGAGTCCAGTTCCATCCGGAGGTCGTCCATACGCCCCGAGGGAAAGAGGTCCTGCGGAATTTCCTCTACAAGATCTGCGGATGCACGGGGGATTGGTCGGCCAGCTTTTTTATCCAGACGGCTGTCTCGGAGATCCGCCAAATGGTTGGGAAATCCCAAGTGGTCCTCGGGTTATCGGGAGGGGTGGACTCCTCCGTCACCGCCCTCCTTATTTACCGGGCGATCGGCAAGCAGCTCATCCCCATCTTTGTGGACACCGGGCTGCTGCGCAAGGGAGAGCGGGAAGAGGTGGTCCGCACCTTCAAGGGGCATTTTCAGATGCCCCTCGTCGTGGTGGATGCCGGGTCCCGTTTCCTGAGGGCGCTCAAGGGGGTCGAAGATCCCGAGGAGAAACGCAAACAGATCGGGCGGCTCTTCATCACCTGCTTCGAGGAAAAGGCCCGGAGGTACAAGGGGGCCAACTTCCTGGCCCAGGGGACCCTTTATCCGGATGTGATTGAGTCCCAATCTCCGTTCGGCGGTCCTTCGGCGACGATCAAGACCCACCACAACGTGGGGGGCCTGCCGAAGAAGATGAAATTCAAGCTGATCGAGCCTCTCAAGTTCCTGTTTAAGGATGAGGTGCGGGAAATCGGCCGGGAGATGGGGATGCCGGAAAAAATCCTGGGTCGGCATCCGTTCCCCGGTCCCGGGCTGGCGATCCGCATCCTGGGATCGGTCACGAGGGAGCGGCTTGATCTTCTGCGCGAGGCCGATCATCGCTTCATCGAGGAGCTGCGTTCCTCCGGCCAGTACGACAAGGTTTGGCAGGCGTTCGCGGTGCTGCTGCCCGTGCAGAGCGTCGGCGTCATGGGGGATGAGCGGACCTACGAGAACGTGGTGGCCCTGCGGGCGGTGATCAGCACCGACGGCATGACCGCCGACTGGGCCAGGCTGCCGGAGGAGTTGTTGGAGAAGGTTTCCAACCGGATCGTGAACGAGGTGCGGGGGATCAATCGGGTGGTCTACGACGTCACCTCCAAGCCGCCCGGGACGATCGAATGGGAGTAGGCCGATGAAAGATCCCTGGGCGTACCGGCTGATGTGGATCCTTTCGGTCGGTTCGTTCACCCTCATGGTTTGGGGGCCCATGCTGGTAAGTGCGGGTCTGCACCCCCTGAAGCTTTCCGAACCGGCCGGTATCGCCTCCTCCCTGAACGACCTGGAGCGATGGGTGATCCGGCCTCAGGTTCGGCTGCTGCTGTACCTGGTTCCCCCGCTGGTCGAGAAATGGCCGGGGCCCATGTATGGAACCTTGACACTGGATCATCGTCTTTTACTCGTCGTGGTCTACGGTCTGCTCGGTTGGATCGCGGCGAAGTTTATTTTCTATCTGCAGGTTTGGTGGACGGCGCGGGTCTTTTGGCTGATCATCGCTTGGGGCATCTGCTTCAGCCTGATCGAGGTGCCGGCCGTCCTTCTTACGCAGTTCCGGATTCTGCCGAACTGGTAGCCAACACAAGAGGAGGGAGCGGATATGTTCCTGCATGGAGTGAGTAGTTTGCTGATCACATCGGCTGTCGGTTATTGGGTTGTCACTCAGGCGCAGAAGGAAAAGGGGCAGGTGAAAAAGCTGGGTATGCTGCTGGGGATCATCATCGTGCTCGTCAGCTTGGTGGGAGTGGGATGCAAGATTTATTCTTTGGCGACCGGCTGCCCGACGGGCAAGATGGTCTGTCCCGTCACGGGCAAGATGGGGCCTTCTTCAGGAGGAGTATCCCGATGAGACAATGGCAACGCTGGTCGGCGGTTCCCATGACGTTTGCGGTACTCGCCCTGTTCTCGATCTCTGCCTGGGCGGAACGAGGGGGCAGGGGGGGTGGCCACGCAGGAGGCGGTAGGCCGGCTCAGGCAGATGGATCGTCCCACCCGGCCGGCTTCGATAAAGGTGAGAAGAAGGGATGGGAAGGGGAGTCTCATCCGCCTGGGTGGACTAAGGGGAAAAAGAAGGGGTGGAAGAAAAAGGAGACAAACCATCCGCCTGGCTGGGAAAAGAGGGATTAAGGAGGAATAAAAAATGAGAAGACGACTATCGATCTGTATGGTTGGTGCGATGGGTATTGTTTTTGCCATGCACAACGTGGCACTGGCGAAATCCAGTTTGGACGGACAAACGTTCATTGGTGAAGTGGGAAAGCAGGGCCAGCCGAAGGGCGACAAGGACACCTTTATTTTCAAGGATGGTAAATTCCGTTCCACCGCCTGTGACCCGTACGGTTTTAAAGAGGCGAGCTATCAGACTGCCTTGGTCGGAGAGGTAACGATCTTTAGCGCTACGGCGGTGAGTCCCAAGGAGGGCCAGATGATGTGGAGAGGGAGCCTCAAGGGGGATCAGCTTGAAGGCACTGCCACCTGGGTAAAGCCCGGCAAGCCGGTGGTCGAGAACTGGTTCAAGGGGAAGCTGAAGAAGTAAGTCGGATGGATAAGCACGCGGATTTTGTGCACCTGCACGTTCACAGCCAGTACTCGCTGCTGGATGGGGCGTGCAAGATCCCGGATCTGGTCGAGGCCGCGCGCAGGCATCATATGCCGGCGCTGGCCTTGACCGATCACGGGAATATGTTCGGGGCGATCGAGTTCTACGAGGCCTGCATAAAGGGGGGGATCAAGCCGATCATCGGGGTGGAGGCCTACATCGCCCCCGGCTCCCGACTGGATAAGGAATCGAAGGGGATCCACGAGGCCTCCTTTCACCTCATCCTGCTGGCGAAGGATGAGCAGGGTTACCGGAATCTGCTGAAGCTCGTCTCGATCGCCAACCTGGAAGGGTTCTACTACCGGCCGCGGATCGATAAGGAGATCCTCTCGAAATATTCCCAGGGGCTCATCTGCCTGTCCAGTTGCCTACAGGGAGAGGTGAGTTACTGGTTGGCCCGGAATGAAAAGGAAAAGGCGGCCAAGGCGGCCGGCGAGTTGTCGGAGCTTTTCTCCAAAGGGGATTTCTATCTGGAGATCCAGGATCACGGGATCGCCGATCAGCGCAAGATCATCCCGGGGATGCTGGAATTGGCCAAGGAGCTCAGCCTGCCGGTGGTGGCCACGAACGATCTCCATTATCTGGAGAAGGGCCAGGCCCGGGCGCATGAGACCCTCCTGTGCATCCAGACGCAGACCACGGTGGACGATCCCAAGCGGTTCCACTTTGAGACCGACGAGTTTTATTTCAAGTCGCCGGAGGAGATGGCCGCCACCTTCCGCGAGGTCAAGGATGCGCTCCTCCGGACCCGGGAGATTGCGGAGAAGGCCAACGTCGAGCTGGAGTTCGGGAAACTCCATCTGCCGCAATTCGCTCCTCCGGAGGGGAAATCTCAGGAAGTTTACCTGAAGGAGCTGGTGGAAGCGGGAATCGGCCGCCGCTATCCCAACGCTGATGCCAAGGTTCGGGAGAGGGTGGAGCATGAGCTGTCGATCATCTCCAAGACCGGTTTCACCAGCTATTTCCTCATCACGTGGGATTTCGTCCATTACGCCAAGTCGAAGCAGATCCCGGTCGGCCCGGGACGAGGCTCCGCTGCCGGATCGGTGGTCAGCTACTGCCTGGGGATCACCGACCTGGATCCGCTGGAGCATGATCTCATCTTCGAGCGGTTCTTGAACCCAGACCGGATCTCCATGCCGGACATCGACATCGATTTCTGCTACGAGCGCCGGGCGGAGGTGATCGAGTACGTGGTGCAGAAGTACGGCAAAGGGAACGTGGCGCAGGTGATCACCTTCGGGACCATGCAGGCGAAGGCCGTGGTGCGGGACGTGGCCCGGGCGATGGGATTCACCTATCCGGAGGCGGACCGGATCGCGAAGCTCATCCCGTTCGAGCTGAACATGACCCTGAAGCGGGCGATGGAGTTGGCGCCGGACTTGAAGATGCTGTACCAGTCGGATGAGCGGGTTCGGCAGCTCATCGATACCTCGATGGCCTTGGAGGGCTTGACCCGGCACGCCTCCACGCATGCCGCCGGAGTGGTGATCGCCGATGGGGATCTCACCGACTACGTTCCCCTCGTCAAGCCCACGGAAGGGCAGATCTCCACCGGTTACGCCATGGAGGCCCTGGAGAAGATCGGGTTGCTCAAGATGGACTTCCTGGGCCTGCGAACGCTGACGGTGATCGATGAGGCCTCCAAGCTGATTCACAAAGAACGGGGCATAGCATTCGACATCGAGGAGATTCCGATGGACGATGTCCCGACGTATGCAATGTTGTCCAAGGCAGACTGCGGTGGGATCTTCCAGCTGGAGTCGAGCGGGATGCGGGATCTGGTTCGGCGCTTGAAGCCGGAGAGATTCCAGGACCTGATCGCCCTGGTGGCCCTCTTCCGTCCTGGGCCTCTGGGTTCCGGAATGGTGGATGATTTCATCCGGCGCCGGCACGGCGAGATTCAGGTTTCCTACGATCATCCCAAGCTGGAGCCGATCCTTAAGAGCACCCAAGGCATCTGCGTCTTTCAGGAACAGGTGATGCAGATTGCGCACGAGCTGGCCGGCTTCTCACTTTCCCAGGCCGATGTGCTGCGGCGGGCGATGGGCAAGAAGACGCCGGAGGTGATGGAGAAGGCGAGGGGTGAGTTCGTTCGCGGCTGCACGAAGAACCAGGTGAGCCGGCTGACGGCCGAAAAGATCTTCGATAAGATCGAGTATTTTGCCGGGTACGCCTTCAATCGTTCCCACAGCGCCGCCTATGCGCTCATCGCGTATCGAACCGCCTATCTCAAGGCCAATTTCCCGGTGGCCTTCATGACGGCGCTGCTGACCAGCGAGCGGGACGATACGGAGAAGATTGCGCAGTATGTGGAGGAGAGCCGGCGGATGGGAATTGCCATCCTGCCGCCGGACGTCAACAAAAGCTATGCCCGATTCACCGTGGAGAGCGGTTCCATTCGTTACGGTCTGCTCGGGGTCAAGAACGTGGGAGAGAAGGCGATCGAGTCGATCGTGCAGGCGCGGGAGCAGAAGGGGCAGTTCACCACGCTGCTTGATTTCTGCGAGCGGGTCGATTCGCGGGCCGTGAACCGCAAGGTGGTGGAGTCTTTGATCAAGTGCGGCGCGTTGGATAGCCTCGGGCTTCGCCGATCGCAATTGATAGGCCTGTTGGATCGATCCATGGAACTGGCCGCGAACCGGCAGAAGGAGAAGGGGGCCGGGCAACTTTCCTTCTTTGACGTATTCGGCAGTTCCAGCGGGATGCGGACCGAATCCCTGGAGGTCCCCAATCTGGAGGAGTGGCCCCAGGAGCAGTTGCTGGCTTTCGAGAAACAGCTGCTGGGTTTTTATCTGACAGGGCATCCCCTGGCGGCCTACGAGCAGGTGCTCAAGCTCTTGACCCAAACGACCACGGCCAGTCTGGGGACTCTGCCCGATGGGGCGGAGGTTACCTTAGGGGGTGTCATCACCCGACTCAAATCCACCACGACGAAGCGTGGGAACGAGCGCATGGCGATTCTCTGGTTCGAGGATTTCGTCGGAAACGTGGAGGTCTTGGTTTTTCCCAAGGCCTTCCCCAGCGTCGAGATGAACCTCAAGGTGGATGCGGTGGTGCTGGTGCGGGGAAAGGTCTCGGTCCGCGAGGACCGCCCGAAGATTTTGGCGGATGATGTGATTCCTCTGGAAGAGGCCTGGGGCCGGCGGGTAGGGGGCATCCAGATCCGTTTGGCCCAGGCAACGGAGCGTCCTGTTCTGGAGGAACTGAAGAAGACGCTTCGGAGCAATCCGGGTCAGGTCCCGGTGGAACTGGCTGTCGGGAACGGACACAACGCCGGGGTTCGCATCGTTGTCGGCTCCACCCTTCACGTGACTCCCTCTTTCGATCTCCTGAAAACCCTGGTCAAGCTGGTGGGGACCGAGGCCATCTCAATTAAGAAGTAGGCTTGACTTCCCCCTTGGATTATCCGACAATCAATTTTCGTATCATCCTTTCCTGCTGAATGTTACGATAAACGCCGGAGGTCACCACAGCCGATGACAAAGAAAGACATCGTCTTAAAGGTAGCGACGGAGATAGGTTTGAAGCAGCTGGATGTGAAGAAGGCGGTCCAGCGGAGTTTGGATGCGATCGTGGAATCCCTTGCCCGTGGAGAGACGGTGGAGTTGAGGAATTTCGGAATCTTCAAGGTCAAGTCACGCAAGGGTAGGACCGGGCGTAATCCCAGGACGGGAGAGAAGGTGCCGGTTCCCCCGAAGCGGGTGGTCACGTTTAAGCCGGGCTTGATCATGAAGCGGGATATTCGATAAGAGCAGTTTTCTCACCCACAACAACTCCTTAATCTTTTGAACCAGTCGCAAGTTTGAGATGGCCCCACTGAAAGCCTTAGGGGGTACCAGCGATATCCTTCCCGGAGAGGTTGGAGCATGGCAGCGCTTGGAAGTACAGGCCCGCCGGATCTTGCACTTGTACCGCTATCAGGAGATACGGACCCCTCTCATTGAAGAAGCGGCGGTTTTCACCACCTCGTTGGGCGAGGCGGCGGAGATCGTGACAAAGCAGATGTACCTGTTCGAGGATCGCGGAGGCCGTTCAGTGGCGCTGCGCCCGGAGGGAACCGCCAGCGTGGTTCGGGCCTTCGTCGAGCATGGGCTGGATAAGACCGCCTCGGTCAGCCGATTCTATTACGTCGGGCCGATGTTCCGGGCGGAACGTCCACAGGCCGGCCGACGTCGGCAATTCCATCAGCTTGGTGTGGAGGTGTTCGCATCGGCCGGCCCCTATCAGGATGTCGAGGTGCTCTCTCTCTTGCACCGCCTCCTTGAAGGATGGGGCCTATCCGCTTGGGTCTTGAAGTTGAATTCACTCGGTTGCCGGGAGGATCGGAAGAGAATCGTCGAGCGGGTGCGGGCCAAGCTTGCCCCGCATCGCACGAAGCTGTGCGAGGATTGCCAGGCCCGTCTGGAAAAGAATCCGCTGCGGATCTTGGATTGCAAGGAGAAGGGATGCGTGGAGTTGAGCCGTGGGGTGGACCTCCTCGAAGCGATTTGTCCCACATGCCGGCAACACTTCAGTCAAGTGACCGAGACCCTCAAGGCCCTGCAGATTCCGTTTGAAAGGGATCCGCATCTGGTCCGAGGTTTGGATTATTACACGAGAACGGCATTCGAGGTGGTTCACGGCGGACTGGGGGCTCAGAACGCCTTGGGCGGCGGGGGCCGTTACGACGGCTTGGTCGAGCAGATGGGCGGGACGGCGATTCCGGCGATCGGCTTCGCCGTCGGCCTGGAACGGGTTCTGATGGCGCTGGAAGTGGACCGTCCGAATGAGGCGCCGGAGCCATTGTCGTCTGTTTATGTTGCCGCGGTCAGCCCCGCAGAGATCCCGAGCGCCCTGTCCCTTGCGGAAGAATTCAGACGCAGCGGGGTGGCTGCCTTTGTAAATCTGGAGGAGCGTCCCCTCGGCCGACAGCTCAAACAGGCCGCCGGCATGCAGGCAAAATATGCGCTCATCCTTGGGCAAGAGGAGATCAAGGAGGGGGCTGTCACCGTGCGTGATATGAATTCGGGCGAACAACATCGGGAGAGCCGTTCGGCTGTTGTGGAAAAGATGAAATCCCAGTTGCGGGCGGAATCCAAATGAATTTTAAGCGGACGCACAATTGCGGGGCGCTACGGCCTGAGGATATGGGCCGGCAGGTGCGCCTCTGCGGATGGGTGCACCGGCGCAGGGATCACGGGGGACTGATCTTCATCGATCTGCGGGATCGGTGGGGGCTCACTCAGGTGGTCTTCAATCCCGCCGTGGGCGACGAGCTGCATAACCGGGCCAAGGAGCTGAGGGCGGAATTCTGCATTGCGGTGGAGGGGACCGTCTCCAAGCGTCCGCCGGGGACGGAGAATCCGAAGATCTCCACGGGGATGGTGGAGGTGGTGGTGAGCCACATGGAGCTGCTCAATCCAAGTGCCACGCCGCCGTTTGAGATTGCGGGGCAGACGGAGGTGTCGGAGGAGCTGCGATACACGTACCGCTATCTGGATCTGCGAAGAGAGGAGTTGCGGGATCGCCTGATCCTCCGCCATCGCGCCTTGAAGGTGATCCGCCGGGTCTTGGATGAGGCCGACTTCATCGAGGTGGAAACTCCGGTGTTGACGAAATCCACGCCGGAAGGGGCGCGAGACTACTTGGTTCCCAGCCGGCTCAGCCGCGGGTTCTTCTTCGCGCTGCCGCAGTCCCCTCAATTGTACAAACAGCTGCTGATGGTGGCCGGTTTTGAGCGGTATTATCAGATCGCCCGCTGTTTCCGGGACGAGGATCTCCGGGCCGAGCGCCAGCCGGAATTCACGCAATTGGATCTGGAGATGTCCTTCGTGGATGAGGAAACGATCTACGCCTTGATCGAAAAGGTACTGGTCGCGGTCTGGAAGGAGGTTTTAGGCAAGGAATTGAAGACGCCCTTCGCGCGGCTCTCCTACTCCGAATGCATGCAGCGGTTCGGCACCGATAAACCGGATCTCAGGTTCGGAATGGAGCTTGTGGATCTAACCCGTTCGTTCGACTCCACCGGATTCCAGCGGTTCCGGGACGTGATTTCCAAAGGGGGCGGCATCCGGGGGCTGGTTGCAACCGGGGCGGCGGTCTTGAGCGGCAAGGCGGTGGATGCCCTGACCGACGTGGCGAAGCAGGCGGGAGCCCTGGGTCTGGTGACGATCCGCGTGGCCGAGAAGGAACTGGTCTGCCCGATGGCTAAGCATCTGGGCGAGGAGACGATGCATCGGGTGGTGGCCGACTCCCATGCGCGGGTGGGGGATTTGGTTCTGCTGGTGGCCGATCAGCCGGAACGGGCAGGTCAGATCTTGAGCAGCTTGCGGACTCATCTGGCGCAGCAGTTGGGGCTCATCCCCGAGGGCCAATTCTCTTTTTCCTGGGTGACCGATTTCCCTCTCTTTAAATACAACGCAGAACTCAAGCGCTGGGAATCGGAGCATCATCCCTTCACCGCTCCGAAGGCAGAGGATCTCGGATTGCTGGAGTCGGATCCGGCGAAGGTTCGCTCGCGGTCCTATGATCTTGTCCTGAATGGAGTGGAGCTCGGTTCCGGATCGATCCGAATCCATCAGCGTCAGACGCAGGAGGCGATCTTCCGAGTTTTGGGTCTTCCGGAGCAGGAGGTCCAGCAGCGATTCGGTTTTCTCTTGGATGCCTTCCGGTTCGGGGCGCCTCCTCACGGAGGGATTGCGCCGGGGGTGGATCGCTTGATTGCGCTGATCACCAACGCCCCTTCCATCCGGGAGGTGATCGCTTTTCCGAAGACACAGAAGGCAGTGGACCTCATGGTGGGAGCCCCCTCGGAAG
>JAHFFF010000126.1 GCA_023248095.1 Candidatus Omnitrophota bacterium
ATGCGTCCCGCCGCACAGCTCCTTCGAGACCTCACCGATGGAGACCACCCGGACCTCACTTCCGTACTTCTCACCGAAGAGGGCCGTCGCACCGGTCTTGCGCGCCTGCTCCAACGGCATCAGCGCAACGGAAACCGGCAGGCTCGCGGAAATCCATTCGTTGACCAGCGATTCCACCGATTCCCGCTGCTGAGCACCCAATCCCTTCCCGTGCGAGAAATCCAGCCGCAGATGATCCGGCGCTACCAAGGATCCCGCCTGCATCACATGATCCCCTAAAACTTTTCGCAGTGCCGCGTGCAGCAGATGGGTGGCCGTATGATTCTGCGCCGTCCTTCGGCGCCGTTGCCCGTCCACCGAGGCCGTCACGGTTTCCCCCACCCCTATTTTCCCCTCGAGCACCTTCGCCCGGTGGACCAGCACGCTGCCGACCCACTGAGTATCCAACACCTCCAGCTTTCCCTCCGGCCCCTGGAGTCGACCCGCATCCCCCACCTGCCCGCCCGACTCGCCATAAAAGGGAGATCGTTCCAGCATCACCTCCACCGGCGCAGGGGCACGAACCTCCTCAACGGAGCGCTGTTCTTGCACCAGGCAAAGGGTCTTCGCCTGGGCGGTCAGCTCCTGCCCGTAGCCCAGGAACTGAGTCGGTTGCAGGCGAGCAACCAACTCTGTCAACTTATCCCGCGCGAAAATTGCGCCGAAAGCGCTGTTGGCCTTCGACTGCGCCTGCAGGACCTCCAGCGCCTTTTCAAAATCTTCTCGGGAGGGTGACTGAACTCCTTCCCGACTGCAGGCCTCTGCGATCTCCTCATAGGAGAGACCATGAGTGTCGTAAAAACGGGCCGCCGCTTCGGCATGGAGTGCTCGCCGGTCATGCTCAGGCTGAACGGTCCCTCTGATCTCCTGTTCCAGGAGCGGCATCTTCTCTTCCAGCATCTGCAGGAACCGCTCCTCCTCTGAGAGGATAACACCAGCGATGGATTCCCGGCGCTGAATCAACTCCGGGTACGCCTGCTCCATCCCCTTAGCCACCGCGGGCACCAGCTTGTACAGGAACGGCTTGGAAAATCCGATCACCCGCCCCGCCCGCACCGCCTTGCGGAGCAGCATCCGCAGCACGTATCCCCGCCCCTCGTTGGAGGGGACTACCCCATCTGAGATGAGGAAGCTCAAGGCCCGGACATGATCCGCAATGGTGCAGACAAAAGATCTCTGGTCCTTCTTCAAAACAGCCGGCGCCTCCTGCCGCAGGAGCTGAACGACCGCTTCGATGATCGGCTCGAACAGGTCGGTCTCGAAGACGCTCATCTTGTCCTGCATCACCGCGGTCAAGCGTTCCAGTCCCATCCCGGTGTCGATGTTTTTGGCCGGCAGATCTTTCAGGCTCCCGTCCGACTGGCGGTCGTACTGCGTGAAGACCAGGTTCCAAACCTCCACGAACCGCCCGCAGGGGCATCCCGGCCGGCACTTGGCCGGATCCGGGCAGACCTTGCCTACCATGCAGCGTCCGTAGTCATAATGGAGTTCCGAGCAGGGGCCGCACGGCCCGTTCGGCCCTTCCGTCGGCGCATTGGACGGCCAGAAATTGTCCTTCGCGCCGAACCGGACGATCCGTCCTTCCGGCACCTTCACAGCTTCCTTCCAGACCTTCACCGCTTCCTCATCCGACTCGTACACCGTCGCCCATAAGCGATCGGGCGCGATCCCCAACCGCCCGGTCATGAACTCCCAGGCCCAGAGGATCGCCTCCTTCTTGAAATAATCGCCGAAGGAGAAATTCCCAAGCATCTCGAAGAAGGTCAGATGGCTCGGCGTCTGGCCCACCTGCTCCACGTCACCGGTCCGGAAACATTTCTGGCAGCTGGCGGCCCGCCGCATGTCCCGCTTGAGGCCCAGGAAATATTCCTTGAATTGATTCATCCCGGCCCCGGTGAAGAGCAGGGAGGGATCCCCCGTGGGAACCAGCGAATCGCTGGAGACAACGGTGTGACCCTTGGCCCGGAAGAACTCCAGGAATTCCTTTCTCAACTGATTGCTCGTCATGGTACGGTCATGGTGAGCCTGTCGAACCATGACCGCAGACCTCTCGGACCACCTTGTACACCACATCACCGGAGAACCCGCGGCGGCTTAAGTAGCCGAACAGCCGGCGCTGCGCCGTTTGACGCGGCAATCCTTTGAGGGCCGCTGTGCGGTGTGAAGCCGCTTCTCTCGCCCGTTCCAAATCCTCCTTACCCTCCGTTGCAGCCTGCACCGCCACCTCCGCCAACTGGGGGTCCACTCCCTTCGACCGCAGGCGGTTCAACAGCAGGCGCCGCCCGACCGGCTTGGAGGAAATCTGCTGGGCAGCAAAGTAGCGGGCGAATCGGGCGTCCCCGATCAGGCCAACGCGGCGGAGATCCTCGACGACTGCCTGCACCGCCGCTTCGTCGAATCCCTTCTCCGACAGTCGGTTTTTCAGCTCCGCCTCGGAGCGGGGTCGAAACTTGAGCAGGCGCAGAGCGGCTGTCCGGGCCTCCGAAACCGATTCCTTCATTCTCCTCTCGAACCCTCTCTTAAGACGAAGAAACCCCGGGAGGTTTTGACCAGCGCATCCCCCTTGGCCTGCGAGGCAACCTCCTGAAATTCCTTGCTGGAGCGAACCGGACGCCGGTTGATTTCCAACAGCGGCTCGCCTACCTGTAATCCGGCCTCTTCTGCCGGGGAACCCGGCTCGATCCGGCTGATGACCACACCTGCAGTGCTCTCACTGACCTGCAGCCCGCGCCAATTCCCCTCCCCTCGAGCCTCTCCTCCTTCCATCTCGGAGGGACGTTCGCCGATCTCAACCGTAACCTTCATCTCCTTCCCGTTCCGAATGACCTTGAGCGGCAGCTTCTGCCCTACCTTCGCACGAGCCACGCTCTTGAGCATCTCCCGGACGTTCTTGACAGGCTGGTCATTTAGGGCCACGATCACATCCCCATCCTTTAGGCCTGCCTTCTCGGCGGGCGAATGTTCCAAAACCCTGGCCACGATGACACCCTCCCGAGAGGACAACTTAAAATGCTGCTGCAGCTCCTCGCTGACGTCCTGCACGTTAATCCCCAGCCAACCGTAGAGCACCTTCTTGCCCTGGATGAGGTCTTCCAGGATCGACTTGGCCACGTTGACCGGGATGGCGAAGCCGATCCCCTGATAGCCCCCGGTCGTCGAGAAGATCGCCACGTTGATCCCGATGACCTGGCCGTACAAGTTGACCAGCGGCCCTCCGCTGTTGCCCGGATTAATGGCAGCGTCGGTCTGGATGAGGTCGGAGTAATCCCGGTCCGCGCCGCCGATTCGGATGGAGCGATGGATGGCGGAGACCACGCCCACCGTGATGGTCGGCTCGGTCCCGCCCACCGCCCAGCCAAAGGGATTGCCGACCGCGATGGCCCACTGCCCGGTCTTGATCTGCTCGGAGTCACCCAGCTCCGCTGCCGGCAAACTCTTCGCGTCGATCTTAATCACCGCCAGGTCGGAACGAGCGTCCGACCCCTTGATCTGGCCCTTGAACTCGCGGCCATCGGGCAAGGTCACTGTGACCTTCTCCGCCCCGTGAACCACGTGCTCGTTGGTGAGGATAAGCCCCTCCTCATCGATGATGACACCGGTCCCCAGACCTCGCTGTTTGAACTCCCGGTTGTCGGAGTCCCCATAGAAATCGCGAAAAAAACGTTCAAAGAGATCCCCGTCGAAATCGGAAAAGGGAGACCCGCCAAATTGGTAACGGCGCACCGGCATCCGCTGGACCGTCTCCGTGGAGATGGAGACCACCGCCGGACCCACCTTCTTGCTGACGTCGATGAAGTGCTGCTGCATCTGCTCGGCAACGTCGGAGCCTTCTGCACGGGCCGCGCCCGCCGGGAACCCGAGGCCAACCGCTGCCAGAGCCACCGAAACGAACCACACTCGGATGGAATCATTCTTTTTCATTTTGTTCACCTGGAGCAAAAACAGCGTGCCGTGTTTTCGCCACGACACGCTGCCTTGCGGAACAGATCCTGAATTCTTAAGCTAAGACGGCCGGCCCAGAGGAGCTCATGGTCTGGCGGAGTTTGGACTCCAACTCCTTCAACAGATTTGGGTTCTCCTGGAGGTAGTGTCTGGCGTTGTCCTTGCCCTGTCCAAGCTTGACCTCTCCGTAGGTCAACCAAGTCCCCGTCTTCTGGAGCAATCCCGTCTGCGTGCCGACTTCGATGAGGTCGCCGATCTTGGAGATTCCCTCCTCGTGCAGGATATCAAACTCCGCCTGTCGGAAC
The DNA here is from genome assembly GCA_023248095.1 of Candidatus Omnitrophota bacterium. Lineage (GTDB taxonomy): Bacteria > Omnitrophota > Gorgyraeia > 1-14-0-20-64-10 > 1-14-0-20-64-10 > JAHFFF01. Next base: position 4,287 of record JAHFFF010000126.1, read on the forward strand.
GGCGGGGCTACCTTGTTCTTCACCACACGGACCCGCACACGGGCCCCAGTCACCCGATCACCCTGCTTGATGTGCTCGATGCGCCGGATATCCAGCCGGATGGAGGCGTAAAACTTGAGCGCCCGCCCGCCCGGCGTCGTTTCCGGATTGCCGTACATGACGCCGATCTTCTCCCGAAGCTGATTGATGAAGATGAGGGTCGTCTTGGATTTGGAGATCGCCCCGGTGAGCTTCCGCAGGGCCTGGGACATGAGCCGCGCCTGCAGGCCGATGAAGCTATCCCCCATCTCCCCTTCGATCTCAGCCCTGGGGACCAGCGCCGCGACCGAGTCCACCACAATCACGTCCACCGCATTGGAGCGGATCAGCATGTCGGCGATCTCCAACGCCTGCTCGCCGGTATCGGGCTGGCTGATCAGCAGTTCATCCAGGTTCACCCCGATCTTCTTGGCGTACGTGGGATCGAAGGCATGCTCCGCGTCGATGAAGGCGGCCACCCCTCCGCGCTTCTGCGCCTCGGCAACCGCCGACAGGCTCAGGGTGGTCTTGCCGGAGGCCTCCGGCCCGAAAATCTCAACCACCCGGCCGCGCGGCAGGCCGCCCACTCCCAAAGCGGTATCCAAAGAAAGAGAGCCGGTCGGCACCACCTGGATGTCCATCTTGGCGTGCTCCCCCAATTTCATGATGGAACCTTCCCCGAACTGCCGCTCGATCTGGGAAAGGGCCAGCTCCAGCGCCTTCATCTTCTCCCGGCCTTCCTTGCCGGCAGATTCCGTGGACTTCTCCTCCGTCATCGCCTTCACAACCGCATGCTTTGGCTTGGCCTCTGATTCCGCCTTCGCTTCCGCTTGTTTTC
>JAHFFF010000127.1 GCA_023248095.1 Candidatus Omnitrophota bacterium
GCTGGTTCGCCTGCAATCGCTGAGCGAAAAGAAATTCGGGGATCCTAAGAACCCGCTTCTGGTCAGCGTCCGCTCCGGGGCGCGGGAGTCCATGCCCGGGATGATGGACACCATCCTCAACCTGGGCCTGAACGATTCCACCGTGGAGGCATTGGCCAAGAGATCGGGCAATCCCCGTTTCGCTTGGGACAGCTACCGGCGCTTCATTCAGATGTACGGCGACGTGGTGATGGAGGTTCAGGCCCACGGCCGGGACGAGCAGGAGCCGTTCGAGGAGATCCTCAGCGCTCTGAAGAAAGAGGTGAAGGTGGAGAAGGACACCGATCTGAGCGCCGGGAATCTGAGGGAGCTGGTTCGTCGCTACAAACAGCTCATCAAGAAGCGAACCGACCGGGAATTTCCGCAGGACCCGCAGGAACAGCTTTGGGGCGCGATCGGCGCCGTCTTCCGATCCTGGAGCAACGACCGGGCCATCGTCTACCGGCGGAAGTATCACATCCCGCATGAGTGGGGAACGGCGGTCAACGTGCAGGCGATGGTGTTTGGCAACTTGGGCAACACCAGCGGGACCGGCGTGGCCTTCACGCGGGATCCGGCCACCGGAAAGAAGGAATTCTACGGGGAGTATCTCCTCAACGCGCAGGGCGAGGACGTGGTGGCCGGAATCCGTACGCCCCGCCCCATCGCAGATCTCGCCCGGGAAATGCCTAAGGCCCACGCGGAGTTGGAAAAGGTCCGGCGCCTGCTGGAGCGGCACTTCAAGGATATGCAGGACTTCGAATTCACCATTGAAGACGGCAAGGTGTTCATGCTGCAGACCCGCAACGGGAAGCGGACGGGCCTGGCGGCCGTCCGGATCGCGGCGGAGATGGTGGAGGAAAAGCTGATCGATTGGAAGAAAGCGCTCCTGCGTGTGCCGGCCGATTCCTTGGCGCATGTATTGGCTCCTGTGTTTGATCGGAAGAACCGGGAACAGGCAGAGAGGTCCGGCAAGCTGCTTTGCCGCGGGCTTGCGGCCGGCCCTGGTGCGGCCAGCGGGAAGGTGGTGTTTAACGCGGAGGATGCGGTCACCCTCTCCAATCGAAATGAGCGAACCCTGCTCGTCCGCATCGAGACGACCCCCGAGGATCTGCGGGGGATGATCGCAGCCGAGGGGATCTTGACCGCCCGCGGCGGGGTCAGTTCACACGCGGCCCTCGTGGCGCGCCAGATGGGCAAGGTGTGTGTCTGCGGTGCGCAGGACATCCACGTCGATTACACCGCCCGCCAGATGAGGGTCGATGGGCAGACGATTCCGGAGGGCAGCTTCCTCTCCATTGACGGGACCTCGGGCGAGGTATTCCTGGGAGAGGTCAAGACTGCGCCGAGCGAGATCGTGCAGGTTCTGGTGGATAGAACGCTGGATCCGAAGAAAAGCCAAACGTACCGGCAGTTCGCTTCCTTAATGAAGTGGGCGGATCGGGTGAGGCGGCTCAAGATCCGGACCAACGCGGATCAACCGGATCAGGCGGGCAATGCCGTCGCTTTCGGCGCCGAAGGGATCGGCCTGTGCCGCACGGAACACATGTTCTTCGGCGGCAACCGGATCGACGCGGTCCGGGAGATGATCATCGCGGAGACCCCTCAAGCCCGGTCGGCTGCATTGGCAAAACTCCTGCCGTACCAACGGGAAGATTTCGTTGGGATCTTTCGCCAGATGAAGGGACTGCCGGTGACCATCCGGACGCTGGACCCGCCCCTGCATGAATTTCTGCCCAACGACAGCGAGCTCATCCGGGACCTGGCGGAAAAGATGCGTCAGCCCTTTGACAGGGTCGCCGCTCGGGTGGCCCAACTCCATGAAGCCAATCCGATGCTGGGCCACCGGGGATGCCGGCTGGGGATCTCCTATCCGGAGATTACCGAGATGCAGGCAAGGGCAATCTTTGAAGCGACCGCCCAAGTTCAGAAGGAAAAGATCAAGGTCCGCCCGGAGATCATGATTCCGCTGGTCGGATTTCCCAAGGAGCTGCAGCTTCAGCTGGAGATCGTCCACCGGGTGGCCAAGGAGGTCCAGGCCAGGACCCGCCAGAAAATCGAATATTGGGTGGGGACCATGATCGAGATCCCCCGCGCCGCTCTGGTGGCGGACGAAATCGCCGCCGATGCGCAGTTCTTCAGCTTCGGGACCAATGACCTGACCCAGACTGTGCTGGGGATGAGCCGGGATGACAGCGGCTCCTTCCTGCCGGTCTACCTCGAGCAGGAGATCTTCAAGAGCAACCCCTTTGCATCCATCGACCAAACAGGAGTGGGCAAGTTGATGAAATGGGCGATTGAGGCAGCCAGGAAGATTCATCCCAACCTCAAGGTTGGGATCTGCGGAGAGCACGGGGGTGATCCGGCCAGCGTGGAGTTTTGCCATCGGCTTGGGCTGGATTACGTGAGCTGCTCTCCCTTCCGGGTTCCCATTGCCCGGTTGGCGGCCGCTCAGGCGGCTCTAAAGTCAGAGGGGACCAGATAATGGCTGATCCCCTCAAGCTGTACCTGAAGGATATTAAGGATATCCCTCTGCTCAGGCCGGAGGAGGAGATCTCCCTGGCGAGAAAGGTCCGCAAAGGAGATCCGGACGCCAGAAGGAAGATGATCCAGGCGAATTTAAGGCTGGTCATCTCCATAGCGAAGCGTTACAGCAATCTCGGGATGCCGATCTCCGACCTCATTGAGGAGGGGAATCTGGGGCTGATGCGGGCGGTGGAGAAATTTAACCCGGGCAAGGGGTTCCGCTTTTCCACCTATGCGGCCTGGTGGATCAAGCAGTACGTCCTGCGGTCCATTGCCAACCAGGGGAAGACCATCCGCATCCCGGTTTATATGGTGGACATCATTTCTCGGTATCGGAAGGTCAGCGAGCGGCTCACCCAGCGGCTGGGCAGGCGCCCCTCTGCCGGCGAGATCGCCCATGGCATGAAGCTGCCGGTCAGGAAAGTTCAGGAGATCGAGCGGATGACCCTGCAGCCGGCCTCCTTGGACGCCCCTTTGGGGGAGGAGGGAACGACGGAATTTATCGATCTCATCGAGCAGAGCCAGGCCGCTTCTGCCAAGGATGAGTTGGCTGTCTTTCTTGCGCATGAGCAGGTGGAGGATCTGTTGAGTCGGTTGACCGACCGGGAGCGGGAGGTCTTAAGCTTCCGTTACGGTCTGAAAGACGGAGTGACCTACACACTGGGCGAGACCGCGAAGCACCTGGGAATCACGCGCGAACGGGTCCGGCAGATCCAGAACTCTGCCGAGAAGAAGCTGCACGCCTTCCTGGCGACACAGGAGAAGCATGCGTAGCGGCACGGTGGACCTGAAGAATTACGTCCGGGATGTTCCCGATTTCCCAAAAAAGGGGATCCTCTTCAAGGATCTGACGCCGGTTTGGAAAGATCCTGCCGCCTTCCGCTCTATGGTGGATCAATTGGCCGATCCTTACCGTACAGAGGAGGTGGAGGTGATTGCCGGTATTGAGTCCCGTGGACTGATCCTCGGTTCCGCCCTTGCCTACACCCTGGGAACAGGGCTGGTGCCGGTTCGGAAGGAGGGGAAGTTGCCCTGGAAGACGGTCCGGGCTTCCTACTCCCTGGAATACGGGCAGGCAACCACAGAGCTTCACGCAGATGCCTTCAAGCCGGATGCCCGCGTCCTGATCGTTGACGATCTTTTGGCAACCGGCGGCACCGCGGAGGCGGCCATCCAACTGGTGAGGAAACTGGAGGGCAAGATCGTGGGTCTGGCCTTTTTGGTGGAGCTGGGTTTTCTGAAGGGAAGGCAACGCCTGGAAAAACTCGGTGTTGAGGTCTTTTCCCTGATTCAGTACGAGTCACCATGAAAAGAGCGCGCCTGGGCCGATTCGAACGGCCGGCCCCCTCCTTAGGAGTGAGGTGCTCTATCCATCTGAGCTACAGGCGCGGGAAGGACTTCCTTATTATACACGCACGGCGCGCATCCACTAGATGATGATCGATCTGCACACGCATACCTTTTTGAGCGATGGGGTCTTGATCCCGTCTGAGTTGGTCCGGCGGGCACAGGTGAAGGGCTACCGGGCGATCGCCATCACCGACCACGTGGATGCCTCCAACGTGGAGATCCTTGTTCCGCAGCTGGTCCATGTCTGCCAGCGCTTAAACGACCAGGGGAAGGTGATGGTGGTTCCGGGTGTAGAGGTGACCCACGTGCCCCCAAAGGATTTGGCGGCGGTGGTCGCGTCGGCCCGGGCAGCGGGCGCGCAGCTGGTGGTGGTTCACGGGGAAACCACGGTGGAGCCGGTGGCGCCGGGCACCAATCACCAAGCCCTGAAGCTGGAGATCGACATTCTTGCACACCCTGGTTTGATCACTCGTGAGGAGGCTGCGCTTGCCGCCAAGAGGGGGATTGCTCTGGAGCTTTCTGCCCGAAGGGGGCACTCCCTCTCCAACGGCCATGTGGCCCGAATGGCGCAGGAGACAGGTGCCACCTTGGTCCTCAACACCGATGCCCATGAGCCGGAGGATCTGTTGACCATGGCCGAGGCCCGCAGGGTTGCCTTAGGTGCGGGCCTCAGTGCTCGGGAGGTGGAGCGGATCTACGCCAACGCGAAGCGTTTGGTAGAGCGGGTTTCAGGAGTTCGAAAAAAATCTTGACACGTAACGCCGCTATGTATTATGATCGCGCAAGTTTACGGCAGGCCCTGGGTTTTCGCTTTCGGGCGCTGGCCGATGGGGGAGGAGATCAGGTTACAGTAGCAAGGCCGTGTAACCCGAGCGAAAACCGGGCAACGGTAAATAAGAAGTCGAAAGCTCCCCTGACTTTGGCCGATTGATCTGGAGCGGTAATCAACGTTCCGAGGTTAACATAAAAAGGAGGGAGGGTTAGAACACGATGCGTAGATTAATACTCGTGGGACTTCTGGCGTTTTCCGTGGCCCTGACCGGGACCGCCTACGCCGAGGTTCAGAACATCAAGGTCAGTGGGGATTTGGACGTCAAGGCAATTTCCCACAATAACTACGACCTGAAGTATAAGCAGCAGAACGTGAGCAATTCGCCAAATGGTGGGGTGACTCCATCCACCACGGATGATGACAACGAGACGTTTGCGCTGTCCACGTTGCACCTCAGCGTAGATGCAG
>JAHFFF010000128.1 GCA_023248095.1 Candidatus Omnitrophota bacterium
TACGTGCAGGTGAGGCAGCCGGTCACTCAGGTGATCGGGAATTACTTTGGGAGCGTGACCGGAGTAAACGTCAGCGAGAATACCACCACCAAGGAGCGGACGTACACCTTCCAGGATTCGGCAGGGGCGATCACCGTCAAGGTGACCCCCGACCAGTTTAACCCGGCTTTTCAGCAGGAGTATCAAGGGTCGTTGTCGATGGCGAGCGCGTATGACCTGGGTTACGCCCTGAGCGTGACGATTGGAGGGGCAACGCCGACCCTGCAGAATGTGCCCACCCTGAAGGATCTGATCTTGACTGCTGGAGAATGGGCTACCCTAACCTCCGGAGCAACGATTACCCGACCGGTGGAGGGAAAGGCGTTGACCTTCAAGCTGGTCCCCTTGTCGGCATTGACCGATCAGCAGAAGAAGGATCTGAAAAACGGACGTTTGCTGCCGATCAACGGCCAGATGCTGGTTTCTCTGTGGGTAGATAGCGGTACTTTCTTCATCACCGATTCGGCCAGCAATCAGGTCTACAAGGTGGTCGCGAGCAGTAGTGGAACCGTGAGCATCTACGAGATAGCGACCGGGGCCGACAAGACCAACACCTTTACGCAGGAGGATTTTAAGTCGATTCGGACGGCGAAAGACAGGATCACGACCGCTGCATCGACCAGCACGATAAAGAGCCATTCGAGCGTTGTCACGTTAAAGCAGACTTTGGGGGCCCCGCGGCCGATGCTCGATCTGGGGGATCTCGACAGCGATAAGGAGCAGCGCGAACAGGTGAGTTTGGCCAGGCAGGTCAATTTCACCGTCTCTGGGGCTGGTTTGCCGAACGACCCCTCCAATAAGTGGGTGAAGGGAACGGTGACAGATAAAGTGAACCTAAGCTTCCTGGACCAAAGCCAGAAGTTCTCTGAGAAGAATGGGTTTGTGAGCGTGTTCAAATTTGATCCGAAGCTGCCTGCGGTGACCCCTGGGCTGACCGGGGCAAGCGTGATTCCTTCGGTCTCTCTGCTGGGAGCTACAGCCGTTGCGCCGAGGGCCCCTCCGGCTGAGACTTCAGCCACGGCAACTCAGGTATCACAACCCACCCAGGAACCGGCCCAAGCCACGACCACCCCTTCCTCCGAACAGATCGATGCCCAGATAGATGCGCAGTTCCGAGACCGGCTGAGTTTGACGCAACGGGTGCTCGGCCGGTTGAAGGAGCTGCTGCGCGGCCTGATGGTGCGGCTGAATGGGGCTGCGGCGGGCGCCCTGGGAATCCTCACCGAATCCAGCATCACCCAGATCATCGCGCGGCTGGCCAGCTCTTTTGGCGCCTTCCTTATTAACTGCGGCGCCGTCGCGCTGGCGGCCATCTTGAGGGCGCGCAATGCCCTCCTGCCATCGGATCTGGATCTGATGGCGGCCAATCTGCTGATGTATCAGCTGACGGACCAGGGGATTGAGGGGATGGTCTCCTCCGGCAGCGCAGCCGTCGGGCCCTCCCTGTCCGCCCTGACGATACGCAGGGTAGCTGAGCTGTACAACGTGAGCCTGCAAACCATTCGGCCGATCAGCGCCGGCAGCATGGAGCTTCTTCTGGCTACCTTGACCGATTCCAATTCCAGGGCGATCCTTCACCTGCCGAATCACTTTGTGACCTTCTTGAGATTGGAGGAGGGTGAGGGAGGGAAGGTGGTCCACTTCCTGGATTCGGACAATCAGGAGTATCAACTTTCCTGGGAGCGGTTCCAATCTGTATGGCAGCTCGGCGGAGGGTATGCCATCGTGCAGGTTGGGGCTGCGCCGATTATTGCCCGCACGCAGCCGAGCGGGCTGACCGATCTTTCCTCGGGGGCGGGTTCACCAGTTCCTCAAGCGGGGACAGCTTTCCAACCGACGACCTCTCCTACTTCTACTGCGGTCTCCCCCTTGCCCCCGACCACGACAGAGGGAGAGCCCACCCCTTCCCAAACGCTTTCCCAAAGTTTGATCATGGCGCCGGCGGCCGAACAGGTGAACTCCTTCCTTATAGTACAGGTGGGTGAGGAGGAGGAGCGGGGCATTACCGGCACCGCCCCGATTCCGGTCTTGAGGCCGGAGGAAGTGGATCGGGTCGATGCGGATGGGACGGCCTCGCATACGGAGACCTTTGTGGAGTATGAGTTTGATGAGACCGGCAAGTTGATCAGCGCTCGGGGCGGGTCCGTCAACTGGGGGGTCAATATCTTCGGAGAGGCCTTCTTCACGAGGACTACCGATGAGTACGTGATCATTCAGTCGATGGGGCAGGCCAAGGTGAGCCGATCTACGGCAGTCACCAGCACTCAGCGGATCGATGGGAGTGGGGTGGAGACGACGGCCGTGACGGATTTCACCTACACGGACCAAGATACCAATCCGGCGGACCTACCGCAGTTCTACAAGAACCCCGATGGGACAGTTAAGGAGGTGTTCCTGGATGGGGCCGGCAGGGTTCGGGCAGGGCTGACGCTGCGGGCAGAGGGGACGGTGACCGGGGTGGGTGAGTCGATCTTCGGCGAGACCTTTGTGCAGAGAACGAGCCAGGTTTACGACCTCATCGCGGGCGGCCCGAAGGTGATTCGTTCCGAGACGGTGACGGACACGATGGGGATCGATGGGGCCAAGAGCACCACCCGGCAGATTGTGGGCCAGGAGTACGACCCGGTGACCGGGATCTTGACGAGGATGTTCCATCCGGGCGATGCGCCGGATGTTGCCACCGAGTCGGTGGATCTGTTCGGGAACAGGACCGAGGCGCACGTGACGGAGGAGTTCGAGATCATCAATGGGCAGGGCAAGGTGGTTCGGGCGCACACCGAATCGACTCAGACAGGGATCGATGGGTCGCAGTCCCTTTCCATTTCCGAGGTGAAGAACCTCTATACCGCAGGGACGGAAGATCCGGCGGCGATTCCCACCGATTACAGCCGGCCTACCGTCAACGCCGTGACCCCTCCGACGGGACGGAGCTGGATCGGGAACCTCGTGGGGGTGGAGGAGCAGGAGGTTTCCTATCGGGATCTGCAGGATCAGGCTCAAACCTTCCAGGGGAGCGTGACGGTTGCGACGGATGCCTTCGGTTTCAGCAAAACCCTCTCGCTGGTCCGGAACACCTACGAGATGATCGGCGGCCAGTCGAAGGTGGTGCTGAGCATGAACCACACCATTCAGGAGGCCGTCGATGACAGCCGGTCAGAGACGCTCAGCCTGATTCGATCCGATTACACGACAGGAGAGGAGGATCCCACCAGCCTGCCTTCCGAATACAGCCTGCGACAACCCGAGGGAAGGGTCTGGAAGGGGCTGCTCAAGGGATCGCGGGAACAGCAGGTGGTCTTCTTCAATCCCTTGACCGGGCAAAACGAGTCCTTCATCGGAACGGCGACGGTTTCTCACGATGCCTTCGGATTTGTGACCGCTGTCTCCAAGGCTGAAAACCGGTACGCTCCGTTGCTGGGGGTGGCCCGTCTGTTGGAGACAGACACCTCGGTTCGCAGTCAGGGGCTGGATGGCTCCGGCTCTTCCTCGGACAGCGTGGTCACTTATGAATACAGCCAGCGGACGTCCGCCGATCGGAACGGAGATGGTGTGGTGACCGATGCCGAGCTGGCGGATCTCCTGCCTGGAGCCGACCCCGCCTCCCGCAGGGCCTATGTCAATCCTGACAGCCTCATGCTGTATCCCACCGTCCTGATGGCGGCGAACGGTTTCGGCAGGATGGAGGGGACCGATGCCTTCGGTTTCAGCACCTTCCAAACCTTCTCTCGGGATTCCTTGACGATCATCCATGGCCAATCCCGGGCCGATGCGACCTTCAACTGGACCGTGACACACGGCGTGGATGGGTCGGTATCCGTCACGAGCGGTGCAACCAACCTGGATCCGCTTCTGCAGAGTTCGGGCAAGAGCCTTGAACAGTTGACGGTGGACGATCTGTCCGCGGCGGTGGAGGGGTCGAGGGTTGACTACACCTACGATGCGCAGGGGCGGCTGGTGAATGCCGCGGGCGATGCGGGGACCGTGGGGCAGGATGCCTTTGGATTCAGTCTGTATCGGACGAGGGGACACGACGTTTACACCATCATCCAGGGGCAGGCCCGCGTGGACCTGGCGCAGACCTGGACGATAACGGAGGGGACTGATGGATCCCGCTCCATTACCTCCGGGGATGCCACGCTGGATGCGCGAGACGCCGGTTTCGATGCAATCGACCACGCGTGGCTGGGAGCGAATGTGGGGCCGGCGACGGTGGACTACGCGTACGATGCGGCGACGGCCAAGGTAACGGGTGCGGTAGGGGCCAGCGCAACGGTCGGGCATGATGCGTTTGGTTTCAACGTGTTCCGGACGCAGACGCAAGATGACTATACGGTGATCAAGGGGCAGACGCGTGTGGATCTGTCGAAGAGCTGGACGTTGTCGGAGGGGCTGGATGGATCTCGCTCGGTGACCCTCGGGGCCGGAAGGATACAGACGCTGGATCCGCGCGGGCCTGGTTTTGATGAGCTGACGATCGCTTCGCTCAGGGCCTTGGCGGCTGAGGACGCCGCGGTGCTGGACTACAGCTACGACGAGGTCGCTCGTGTCACCGCTGCCTCTGCCGGTGGGTCGGCGACCGTGGGGCACGACGCCTTTGGGTTCAACATCTTTAGGACGCTGACGCAGGATCAGTACGCGGTGATCAAGGGCCAGGCGCGGGTGGATATCTCGAAGAGCTGGACATTGACGGAGGGGTTGGACGGCTCCCGCTCCATGACGGTGGGTTCCGGCGTTGTGGATTCGATCGATCCTCGGTCGGCCGGTTTCGATGGACTTACCATCACGCTGTTGCAGGAGCTGGCCGCCGGTTCGCCGGCGATTTTGGATTACGAGTACGATGCTGCGGCCCGGGTGAGTTCGGCGACGGCGGGAGAATCTGCGACACTAGGGCACGATGCCTTCACCTTCAACGTCTTCCGGACGCTGACGCAGGACCAGTACACGGTGATCAAGGGTCAGGCGCGGGTGGATGTCTCCAGGAGCTGGACGCTGACCGAGGGGTTGGACGGGTCGCGCTCGGTGGTGGTGGGTTCCGGCATCGCGGACTCGATCGATCCGCGTTCTGTGAGCTTCGAC
>JAHFFF010000129.1 GCA_023248095.1 Candidatus Omnitrophota bacterium
GAATACCTGGGAGAGGTGCCTTCCCAGGTGGTCATCGCCGCAGTGAAGGTAAGCCCCAAAGGAATCACCTGCTGATCCGGCAGGCCGGCCGGTTTCGATAAGCCCTGCTGAAGATATAACCGGCCAGGCTCAGGGCTTATCTTGTTGACTTTGGTCACGGTCACCCACCCCCCCTCATCCGGGAGGATCACCGTCGATCCGACTTCCAGGACCGATGGAATTTGCTTGCTGGCCAAGGCCATCTGCGGCAGCAGATCGTCCGGCAGTTGGACAAGCAATTCATCGCGAAGGGCAGATAATTCTCTGCGGAACTTGGCCCGATCATTCCCGCCGGGATTGAAATTTCCGCCGAACCTGGGAGGGACCGGCGGGTTGTCATTGGCATCGTCCAGGTCCTTCACCGCCTGAAGGGCGGAGACAACTTGCGAAGACCGGCTTAGATTGAGATGGGGCAGTGCTTTCGCCGCGGCCATTCGGGCGTAAAAAGATTCTCCAGTGCTGTACATGAGCCGCTGAAACGACACGAGATCGTCAGGAGTTCCGGTCAATCCGATCGCTTCAATTGCAGCGATGCGCCAGGACCTCGGACGCCACTGCGGCTCTCCCTGCAAATAACTTTTAATCACGCGGCGCACCTCTGAATCTCTCAACACCTCAAGCGCCTGCGCCAGCCCGCCCCGGGCGAATTTCACCAAGGGAACGAGGGCCTCCTTGACCCGCTCTTCCAGAGAAATTCCCTCCTTGAGGAAATGTTCTTTCAGTGCTTGAACCTCTTTCGGATCAACAGCGTAGGAATGATTTAGGGACTCCGTGGCCAACAGGATGACCACCTGCACAGGAGCATAATAGGACAGGAAGGTTAGCCGCTTATCCAGGTCGAAACGCTCCCCGAGCTCTTGGTCCTGCCGGAAGCCCAGAGATTCGTAGACGTGCCGCGCATGGCTGTTTTCCTTATCTACCTCCAGGGTCATGTAGCGACCCGAGCCGATTTTCTGCGCAGCACGGGCTGTCGCCAGCAGGAGCAGATGGGCCAATCTTTTGCCCTGGAAATCAGGGCTAACGTTCAGACGAAAGATGAAGGGGCCGGCATGTTTCCTGCTGACCGGATAATCCGGCTGGCCATTGGTGGCATAACTGTAGCCGACAGGAACACCCCGCGCATCCTCCACCGCGAAGGAAAGTCTCCACAGATCCTCCAACCGAGTCTTGGTGGACGGCCGGACATCCATCATAAAACGCTCGGGCCCCCAATGCCCCTCCTGGTCCCACGCCCGGACTCTTATCTCCGTAGCTGCCAGTTCGCCGGCATGCGCAGCCGCATATGCCTGATCAATGGGAACGGCCTTCGGCCAGCTATCCGGCCATTCGACTGCGGTTTCTACCTGCTCCTCCAAACCGGCGGCGGGACGGACCCCTTGAGGAAGCCTCAACAAAGCTCCGATTTCATCCGCAAAGGTTGCCACTTCTGCATGACCCAGAGAGGAACGCTCAGACCAGGTCTTTGCGGCTTGGGCAAAATTCGACATCCTCTGAAGATCAGGATGGTCAAACCAACTCACGATGCTGCCCGTCAGCTCAAGCAAAGTGACGATTCTCCCCCGCAGCTCGTCTCGAATAGGCTCGCTTCTCTGGTCCTCCGGAACAGGCTCCCCGCCGTTCAGCCAGGCCGTGAACCGTTCGATCGACAACCTCTCTGTAACCGGCCGGTCCTCGGAATCCTTCACTTTATCGAGAGCTCTATACGCGGCTGCCCAGGTGATTCCCAGAGTCCTATCCAAAGTGGCCCGCGTCTCTCTTGCGATTTCCTGAAGCAGGTCCGGCTCGAATTTCCCCTCCTCCAAGCCGGCTGTAGGGGTTCTGCCGACGAGCTCTTCGTCCAAACCGTTGAGGATGGACCCAAGCTCGTGGTGGAAATAGGTGTGAGCCCGTATTTGCCCCTTCACCCTCAACCGCTCAACCTTCTCAACCAGATCCTCCATCACCCGCTTCGGCTGGACCGGCACCAAGACAATGATCGGGAGCCTCTCCCCTTCTCCCTCTCGGTTGAGTGTGTTGATGAACCTCATGGCAGGGCCATTAGAATCCCGAATCATGACGACGGCAGCGTTAAAAGGGTGGGCCGCTCCCAAAGCAGCGTCATACGAATTGACCGCCTCATCCGGAAGACTGGTAAACTTCGTCCAAACCTTTTGGCCAAGGCGTTCAGGAACACGTTCACTCCTTGCCCAGCCATGAAGGGTCCGCCGCAGGTCCGGTATCTCCCTCGAGTCGTCCGTTACAACGAGCAGACCCGAAATCCCTGTCTCTTCCAAACCGGCAAGGGGATTGTTCACGCGCTGCCACTTTTTCCAGAGGTCAATGACGGAGATACGCAAATCTCGCAGGGCCACCCTGTCTTCCAGATATTGCCTGCGGATATGAGCCTGAAGAGTCGGCGACATTTTTTTGTGGGTCCGTCCCGGCGCAGCCCGGTTCGGGACATCTCTGAGACGTTGAGAGACTACCTTCACCTCCCTTTGAAGCGCCCCGCCAGGAGCAGCCTGGATTGCACTGCGTACTCGTCTCAGATATTCCTGGCGACTGACATCGCGAGGATCGGTATCAGCAGCAAGCCTCAGCTCCTGTCCTCCTTCCTCCAAACCGCCAGCGAGAGGTTCTGACCGCGGCAGACCTTTAAGCGCAAGTTGAACGTCGGATTGGGACTTCAGGCGATCGGCGGCCAGAAGCACTTCCAGCAATCCTCGCTTCTGCAGAGTTCCGCCATAGTTCTCACCTACCAACCCCCCTGTGGCCGTGGCCACAAGGGCGATCTTCTCTGCCGGCCATCCCATGAGGATTCCCTTGATGACAGCGCCGGCGTAAGCGTCTCCCATGCCGGTTTCATCCTTGATGCTCAACCCCTTCAAGACCGGCAGATAGAGAACCTTCTCGTTTCCAAAAATGGAGCTTCCCAGCGTCCAGACGAGAGATCCCTGATCTCCCAACTTCAAAAAGATGGCCTTGCTGCCCCGTTCCAGGAAATACTCAGCAATCTGTTCCGGGGTCCATCGATCGATCTCCTCTTCGGAGAACCCCTTACGCTTCCGAATGATGTCGCGGGCCTCCCCCACCGAGGGGATAAAAACGTCAATTAGGGAAAGAATCTCGTGGAAATCCACGTCAGAAAATTTTTTCCAATGGTCCAAGGGATCCACCACCGTATCCCAAGTGACAATCTGCCCGGCCCCCTTGGCCCTGCGGAGGACCTCAAGGACCCCCGGCATGAACTGGGCCGCCAGCTCCGCCCCATGAATGCCCAAGATCTGACCAGTGTAATCAACAGGCCGCAAATCGTCGGCCGTCAGCGCATCGCTGGCTCCGCGAACGTGATTAAAAACGCTGCGTCCTCCAGGAAGGATTAAAGCCAATGTGGCTGCGCTGGGTTTTCCCGACGCCACCTTCATCCCACTGACATCGATCCCATATTGTGATAAGGACGCGCCCAACCTTTTCCCGACAGCATCGTCTCCAATTCGGGCGACATGGGAAATCTCCAACCCTTTCGGAGAATTCGGATTCAGGATCGGTTGGCTGATCTGCGCCAGGATCCGGGCTGCACTGAGGGAAGGACCGCCGGTTTCCTGGCGTACAGCTTTGTTTTGGTAGTCTCCCGGAGACATCTCTCCGACAGGAACCTGGATTCCTGCGGTAATAATCGCCTTGGCGTTCCGGTCCGACCACGCGGGGAATGGCAGCCCGGTATCACCCTCCACAGGAACGAAGCTGTCCTCAACAGCAAGGCCCACCAGCGTGACTTTGCCGGTCATGAACTCGCTCTTGATCAAATCCTCCGCCATCTCCTGCGTCGGAACTGGAACCGGCAGGAGGATATCGTAATCGACCCTCTCCTGCAGATTCAACTGATTCAATTGATTGAATTCCGTGAGTTCCTGCGCCGTTTGAGCGTACAGAAAAACTCTCTGGATCGCTGCCCCGGGGATGCGGAGTTTAGGGAAGCGGTCTAGGGGTTGATTCAACAAATCCTGAATCCGATAAAGCAGGATGGGCATCGTATCCATCTGGGCACCGTGCCGGATCGGCACATCAACCTGCGCATGCTGATTCGCCGCAGGAGGAACAGGCGTATAGGTAGCAGCGAAGTCGAGACGTCCATCGGCCTCGGAGAAACGGAGTGCCTGATTCCACGACGCAGAAACCTGCGGGGAAATACCAACCTCTCCAAGTACTTCTGCAATCTGGGCAGCCCATGTTTCCGGCAACATCTCATGCTGGTCCAGCACAAAAATCAACCGCCTCTGACCCTTAGGTCCGATGAGCCGGAGGTTGATCTCTCCGATGGGACGTTGACCCAGATAGCCGGGATTACGCAAGCTCTCCGGGTTGGCAGTAAAGATGATCCCCTCTGCAAGATCCCTGGCAAGATCCTGCACTCCAATCGGCCCCCGATGCTCAACGGAGCCTTGCTCCTCTAGACCGGCGGTGACAAGCCGAGCCACGATCCAGGAGCCGCTGCGGAACAGGACGTACTGGCTTGCAGTCGACAGATTCATCTCCCGGAGGAAGCGGCCGATGGGTTTCGGATCCGCCTTCTCTTGCTTCAAATCCATCAACTGCGGTCTGCGAATCTCCGTTTGGAACAACGGGCCTGTAAAATAAACTCCCTGAATGGATGGATCCACTTCCAACGCCTTCGTAATCTGTTGGACCGCTTCGTCATAACCGATTCCCTTCTCCGAGCCAAGGAAGGTCCATCGAGCCAATTGATAACTCATCCGCAACTGGATGCGGGTCAAACGACGACGGGTCACCGGCTGAGGACCCGGCGGGGCGCCATCGGCGGAAAACCTCGCGAGATCCGCCGATCCATCTTTCTCATCGCTGGCCATCACCATCCAATACCGCTGATTCCCCGTTGCTCCTTTCTGGACCAGAAGATCCCAGGCTTTCAAAGGCGTATCCGGTCCAATGTTTGAAAGTTCCTCCAAACCGGACTTCATCTGTCCTCCGGAGACTCCACGGAAACGGGACATGGGGAAAGCCACCAGGTCATAGGTGTCTGAATCTCGATCAAGCCTCGCAACGAGAATCCGATCTGAT
>JAHFFF010000130.1 GCA_023248095.1 Candidatus Omnitrophota bacterium
TCTTTTTACCTTGTTGTGACCTGAGCTTTGTGGCATACTTACTCAAAAAGGCCGCTGTCGAAGCGGTCTTTATTATCCACCCTATGCGACTCCTTAATAAAACTTCAAACGCCACGGCGTTCCTGCTGCTCCTGAGCCTTACCCTCACTCAGCCTGTTCCCGCCTTTGCCCTGCGCCAACCCAATCCCAAGGACAGCCCGCCCCTTGAGCAAAAGATCCGTGCCGGCCTTGAAGAAGGCCCCCTCCAGATTCTCGACGTCCGTCCTGCATCGGAATCCATCCTTACCGTTACCTTCAGCCCCGATGGCAAGACATTGGCCTGGGCTTCGGGCACGAAGACGGGGGGTACCGATACAACGACAACAATCCACCTTCGCAATCTCGCGGATGGCGGTACCCGATCGATTCCGACGGAACATACCGGTTCAGTCAAACAGTTGCGCTTCAGCCCGGATGGCCGATACCTGGTTTCACTCGATCATGACGGAGTCCTCTTCCTTTGGGAAACCCAGGAGATTTTGTCCAGCGTAGGCGCAAAGCCGATCGGCAGGCAGAAGCTGGTAGATCCACTCGGGGGTGTAGAAGTTTTCTGGAAGTTTGCTTTCAGTCCAACTGGGAACAGGATCGCGGTGGGCACCACCTACGGCCGAGTTCTCCTTTTTAGTGTCACTGAGACAGGGTTAAAGGAGGTAGGGCGCCTCCAAGCAAATGAGAAGAATGAGGAGTTAGGACTTGATTGGTGGATAGAGGGCATTGCTTTCAGCCCGGACGGTCGGACTCTGACCGGAGCGGCTGGTTCAGGGATCATCGTGCAATGGGATCTCAAGAGCGGGAGTTTGGTCAAGGTTTTGGAGCACAGAGTAAGGGGCCTCTATGCCATGGCCTTGAGCCCTGATGGCAAGACACTGGCGACTGCAGATGATTGGAACGAGATTCAGCTTTGGGATCTGGAGTCGGGTCAGATCAAACAGAGGCTGCAGCACCATTGGGATAACGTCTCTGTGTTGACCTTCAGCCCGGATGGACGACTGCTCGCCTCCGGCGGTAAGGATTCAGCCTTGCGAGTAACCAACCTGGCGACCCAGAAGCCCACGGAGGTCCTCAACATAGACACGATCCCTATCCTTGATGGAGGCGGATTTATCAAGGAGGCTGCCTTCAGCCCGGATGGAAAAACGTTGGCAGTCGCCTCGGGCCATGTCTCCTCCAAATTCATGGTCTGGACCTGGCAGGTCGGCGCGAAGGTAAGGCGGGAGCCGCAAGTATGGAAGCAGGAGATGGAGTTGTATCGGACTTACAGCGCCAGTTCCAGTTATGTCCGACAGTCCCTATGGACTCAGCTAGTAGCTTATCTATGGCGTGAACTGGAAGAGACTTCCGAGCTGCAGGACCTAGAGGCCAACCGGAAGGCCTTCTTCGATGGATTCATTAAAATCCCCGATGACTGGAAACTTGCATCCGGCGTCTTGACCTGGATGCGAGGGGAAGAATCGTTCAAACCTTTCGCCGTCACCTTCGAAGCTCAACTGCCGAGGGATATAGCCGCCGGTTTGGAAGAGCCGGTTCTGGAACCTTTCGGGGATTCCCTGCTTGAGGATCCCGAGGATCTTCCGCAGATCGAGGACCTCATGGGACAGTTTGGAAGATATTTCCCGGCGGAAATAGCGCCCGGTTTGTCCGAACTGAAGGGGCCGTATCGGGATTCTCAATTCAGCTTTGTGATGAGGCATCCCGCCAGTGGGCAGATCATTGCGCTGGCTTCGGCTTCGAGAGTTCCAGAGGAATCGCAGGATACCCTCTTCCTCTCCTGGTTCATGGTGGATGAGCTGTTCCGGCGTCAGGGGATCGGCCGGCGCCTCTTGGAAGCGGTTTTTGATGCGGGCCGGCAAGCTTCCTTCCGGAAGGTGCTTTGGCGCACACCGGTCGGGAATACGGAGGCGCAGGAGTTTTACAGGCGCATTCCTGGGGTGAAGTCGACGGGCGAAGAGATGGGTGTCCTTCTGGACCGATACGTCCGTTTTGAGAAATCCCTCTCATCCACCGATCAGAATCCTCCCTTAACTCGCTCCGGCTTGGAGGAGTGGGAACCTTTCGTTCGCAATGTGGGTCGAGCTGGAAACATCCTGGAAGACTCCACGGGGCAGGTTCATGCCGAGGGGGTTCGCAGGCTTAGGCGGGACGAGTCGCTGTATCTGCCGGGCAACAGCTCTCCCGATCACAGCCGGTTGATTTCCGATGACGGCCTGGTCTTCTTCCGGTCTCAGGGGGATGGCCTGCTCATTCAGCTCACCGATGGCCAGACCCACGAGAGCCTTCGAATCGAGGAGGGAGCCCATCCGGATCGATTGGAGCGCTTCCTGACCCTGAGCGTTCATGGCCGGCCCCTTTTCGAGTGGGAGGACATTAAGAAAAAGGGAGACGAACTACAGGGCGCTGAGTGGTGGGAGGGCAAGGCCACCATTCGCCGCATCACCTATCGTTACGATAAAGAGCATCCGGAGAGTGATGAGGCAGAGCTGATCCTGTGGCTGGATCCCCGGGTCGGCCCGATCGCTCCGGGCCAGCCGTGGAAGCAGCAATTTGTTGCCTCTCCGGTTGTGAAGGGAAAGGGATACCGGCCGAAAACAATCTGGGTGACCCTGCGCACGGAACCGGAGCCGAGCCCCCTCCGATGGGCGGGGGACCTGCCCCTGGTGCAGACGGTCACCGGAGACCGTCAACCTCTGATGCTGGGACTGGATCTTCATGCTCCGAACCTCGCGCCCAACGATCTCAAGGAGAGTCTGGAGCTCATCCTGATCACGCAGGATTCGAACGGCAAGAGGGAGATTCCCATTCCCAAGGAACGGATGGAATTCCTGGGA
This sequence comes from Candidatus Omnitrophota bacterium, assembly GCA_023248095.1. Lineage (GTDB taxonomy): Bacteria > Omnitrophota > Gorgyraeia > 1-14-0-20-64-10 > 1-14-0-20-64-10 > JAHFFF01. The sequence continues at coordinate 2,865 of JAHFFF010000130.1, forward strand.
GGCCGGCACGGGCCATGGGGCAACAACGACCGCTTAAGATTCCCTCTTCCCGAGGAGCTGCGCGACGACCTGGAGAGGACCGGGTACCTGCGCTACTGGTTCCGTTACCGGCTCCGTGACGAGCTGGAATGGAGGAGTACCTCTCCCCTGGAATCCCCTCTGGAATCGAACGGGCAGGGCATCGGAGAGATCATCCATCACCCGGATTGGCTTTTCAACAGCGCCGTCTACGGAACCAACGCCAAATCCTGGAGGGATTTTGACGCCCTCCGGGAGCGTCTGCCCGACATCGAGCGTCTGGGTGCGAAGATTATCCTCCTGCAAGGGATTCATCCCGGCGACACCGCCTTCGAGATTGACGACTACGAGGGGGTGGATGATCGGCTGGGGGGTAAACAGGCTTTCCTGCGCCTGATCCGGGTAGGGAAAGAGCTGGGATTTCGCTTCTTCATTCCCTTTGTCCCGGGGCACGCCTCCCCCAAGAACAAATGGATCCAACAGCATCCCGGTCGGTTCTACCGCGTGGAGAGACCGGATGAGTTCGCGCCGGATCGGACGGTGTCCGTGCAGGTGAACGGCAAACAGACAACCTTCCTGCGGGGAAACGTCTATAAGGATTGGCCTCACCGGCCGCCCGGGGAGATTGAGGGTGGATTCGGCCCCGGAACCGTTCAGGCCAACCTCTGGGATCCGACCGCGCTCAAGGAGATGGCCGATGAATGGGAAAGGGTGCTGGGGGAGTGGGTCAGCCTGGGAATCGATGGTTTCTGGACGGACACGGGGCATTCGATTCACTACGTCGCTCCCGGTTGGTTGGAAGGGATCCAGAGCCGGGTCCGGATGAAACATCCCGGCACCGTGTTCGGTTACGAAGCCCACTGGCTGGAGGCGGGCGGTTTCATGTTGAGGGGGGCCTCCTTCGCGCAGGAGCATGAACTCTATTTCAAATTCCTGAAAGAGATGGCCTACGGAAGGATGACCGCAGCCTGGCTCCTCGGGTACCTGCAGCGGTTTCCTATGTGGTTCCTCCAACGTCAGTGGATTTTCCTGGAGAACCACGATGAGGAACGGTTCGCCTACCATCTGGAGCTCAGCGGGATGCCGGAGGCTCTCCGGGCGGAGGCGCATCGGGCCTACGCCGCGCTGTTGATGTTGGGAATCCCAGGGATCCCCCTTCTCAACGGCGGGGAAGAGATAGGTGACACACAGCGGTGGATGGTCACCGGAAATACCTGGAACTACGATGATGCGATGAAGAAAGACCAGAATTCGGCCCAGCTGGAGCGGACCCGCTTTGATCCCTTTGCGGATCAATCGCCCCAGGCCAATGAGATGCGGGAATCCATCTCCCGGCTCCTTGCTCTTCGCAGCGGGAATCCCGCCTTCTGGTGGGCGGAGGGGACTCGGTTCCTGCCTCCCGGTAGCAACGACCCGCACCTCTTCGTCTCCTACCGGGCCGCCGGAAACCACAGGGCCCTGGTGATCATTCGCCTGGATCACACGGACTCCGATCCCAACCATCGGTCCGATGTCTGGATGGATCTCTCTTTCCTCGGCCTATCTGCGGAAGAACTGAAGAGAGCGAACCTGGCCCTCAAGAAACCGAGCCTTGTTCTGCCGGCCGCCGATTCCTCCAAGTGGAGATTCCTGAGGGAAAAGAAGGAAGGTGATGTGGAAAGAGGGAAGGGGGTTTTCCTTAAACTTCCGATGGCTCCCTTCCAGGTGGTGGTGTTGGAGTACGAGGTGCCTGATCGGTCCCCGCAGGCCCAGGCCGGTTTGGAGGAACAGCTCGGTCCGCTTTTCCCGCCGCCGGTGCGGACGGACCGGCCTGCGGCCTGGGAGCTCTGGCGGGATGGGGGGAATGTCTACCCGTCCAGCAGCGGTCCGCTCGGGACGGTGGCCTTCGTGTCGCCGGAAGATGGAAAGGCGGGGGTGGGGATCTACGCCTCTCTGTGGAACCTGAGAGAGCTGGTCCCCGAGCTCTTTTACCTGCCGGGAATACCACCGGACCGCCCCGTCTATCTTTACGACGACAGCGGAAGGGTGCCCTTGGAAACGCAGGAAAAAGTGGCAAAGATCCTCAGGGAGAAAGTCATTCCGAAGAAAGATTCTAAGAAGACCCCCGGTGAGGGGGGTTGGGAGGAGAAAGGTTTGGAGGTGGTGGCGCGCCTCTCGGGGACGCGGGTAGGACAGGACTGGATCGTGCCGATGATCCCGATCGAT
>JAHFFF010000131.1 GCA_023248095.1 Candidatus Omnitrophota bacterium
GGTCAAATTTTATAAGCGTACGGAATCGGTGATCGAAGAGGTGGAAAAAGGAGCGGAGCAGGTCGAGGTGTCCGAGGCAAGAAGGAAGCTGGAAGAGGTGAGCCAGGTCATACCGGAGAGCTCTGCGGCATGGAAGGCATTGGAGGGTTATCTCAGCCGTTTGGGGGCGGAGGCGGTCGCGCGGTCGGTCCTCCTGGCTTTCCTGGGAGAGCTTAGGAACGTTATGAGCAACGAGCAGATTCCGATTTTGTCGCAGAAGGTCCCGATGGGCAGGCTGGGAGCCGTGTACCACGATGCGATGCGGCTGGCCCGTCTGAGGCAGCTTGCCGAGTACAGGCGGTCTCTTGAGGACCCGCAGGTTCCCCTGGAAGATCTGCCGGACCGGGTCCCGCTGACTGCCCAGCAGATCTATCTTACGGAATGGGAGAACGCCTTCTACCGCTACGTTCTGGAAGAGGCTAAACCTGCCGAATCCAAAGAGCAAGTGAGCGATTACCGGCTGACAGGTTTAGGCATTCTCTTTCTTAATCCGGATGGGTCCCTCCGGCGCTTTGTTCCGGGCGGCGGATCGATCAACCGGGGCCAGATGTGGTCGGCCAGCTATCACACCTACCGTCTTGAGCAATGGTACAAACCAGGCGACCGGATGGTGCTGCTTTTTGCCTCCGACAGCGGGTACCCCAATCTTTGGCAAATCGGCGCCTTCTTCAACGATCTCCCGCTGCTTCAGGCCCGATTCGGCGAGGTTCTCCTCGGCACCGTGGCAACAAAGGATGGGGCGGTGAGGGTCTTCAAACCGGATCTGCTCGTTGGGGATTTCGAAAGATGGAGTCGGATCACCGTGCAGGTGAACGGGGTCTCCGACCCATACCAGCAGTTCCAGGAGAAGGTGACAGGTGGAATATTCGATATGCAAACCTGGTTGGAGAAGGGGCAAGCTTTCCTGAAGATCTTGAGCGACATGGCCCATCAGGAATATGGTCCGGAGGCGGCCGGGAGAATGATGGAAGGGGCGCGGCTTTTCTTGAAGGAACCTCTGGATGAACTTTCGGCTACCATTAGTGCTGCGGAAGAGGGCTCGATCGAACGTCAGCTCAGAGACCATCTGATTCGGTTGTACTACAAGGTCATCGTTCTTTGGTCTGAGTGGGCGGCCTCTCCCCTGGTGGGGAATGGGGCCCTCTTGGAACCGCTGAACATTCCCGGCTTGACCGACCCGAATCCGGCGAAGTGGCCGGGAGAAGAAACCCCGCCCGTTTCTCCTGAGCAGGTCAGGACGGCTATGAAGGAGGCCGCTGACCGGGCGCTCGATGGGTATTGGGGATCCCATCGGGCCGGAGTCTCTTTCACGGAGTTGGGACAGGAAGCGATGAAGGTTTTCCTGGGGATTCCTTCCTCCCTTCCGCAGGATCTCCCCTTCGTGATGGTTTCTGGCAGGCCCAGCCGTGCCGCGCCGGTTCCGGCTCCCGGCGAGATCTCCGGCAGGAAGCCGGTCCAGGCCGGCGGCCGGTACGTCGCCGAAGTGACGTGGCAAGAGATTATGAGGATCATGGCGAGGAATCCTGGGCTGGTGAAGTTGAAGGAGGAGGTCAAGGTTCACGAGCAGGACTTGGTGAGGAAGTCTCGCACCGCCAAAGAGCGGTGGTTGAGGGAGACGGTTGAAGCCTTGCGCGGCGAGCTGGAAAAGAAAGGTGATTCGGCCGGAGGTGCCGAAGATCGGATCCAAAAGGCCCGCCAGAGATTGGGTGCGGAGCAAGTGGACAAAGCACTCGTGGCGTTCCAGGAGCTGTACCGGAAACAGGTGGAGATCCGCGAGGCGAGCATCAGGGCCGGCCAGGCGGTTCACGCGGCCAAGTGGAGCGAGGAGGATTTCGTCCAGCAAATGGAGGCCACCCTGCTGCCGGTCATCCAAGCGGCCGCCGCATGGCCGCAGCTGGCCGTCTACTCTTCCTTTATCCTCAAGGAATCGGAGCGGCAGAGGGATCCGGAGCAGGGGTTGAATATGTTCTTTGCCCTGCTCGAAGAGATCAATCAGGGATTGCAGCAGTATCCGACCTTTTGGCTGCGGGAAAATGTGGATCACCGTCTGCTCAATGCCGTTTACTACGACGCCTTCCGGTGGACGTTCCGCCAACGCCTGGCGGAACTGGAGGCCCAAGACCTGCTGAAAGGGGAGCCGGCCGATGATCTCCTGGTGGAGCTGCACTTCCTGGCTGCTTGGCTTTTGAACGTGGTGGAGGAGGAGACCTTTTATCATCAGGTGCAGGAGAAGGCGAAGGAAGTTCCCGCCGATTGGTACGGCTCGGGGCTTCCCATCGGCGGCGCCGGGGTCTTGTTCCTGAAGGATCGCCGGCCCTGCTGTTTCTTCGAGGGGGCTGGGGCCGTGGTACGGGACCGGCACCTGACGGCCCATTATTTCAACTCGCCGCTTGAGCAGATGCTGTCGTCCGATCGGCGGGATGTGGCCGTCTTGGTCTATCCCTCGATCCAGACGGGCGGGGCCAATCCGGAGCAGGTCCGTTCCTTCCTTGAGGATTGGTTCCTTCTGAAGCCTCACACCGGCTCGGAGATTTGGATGGGGATGATGACGGAGTCGGGCATCCTGCGCCTCTATCGGCCTCTGATGAATCCTGAGAATCTGGAAGAATGGGCGGCGCTGCGGCATAGGGTAAAGGAAGAGGAGGGCGCCTACCAAGTTTTCAGGACCTTTGTTTACAACGTCATTTTCAGTCCTTCCGTTGAGGATCAGGACAAGCCCCTCCGGATGTCCCCTCTGGCTAAGGAGTTGGCCGGGAAGCTTAAAATCGCCGCCTTCCGGCCCAGTGGCCCCGAGGCCGAGCGGGAGCGGCTGTACGCGACGGCCCAGAATATGGAGAGGATTTTGCAGCAGGGACTTGCCGAGTCCTTCGGCCAGGGGAGGGCGGATGAGATCTGGGCGGTCATCGAGCCCCATTTTCATCCACACCTGAGGAACTTGAAGGAATTAGATTCACAGCAGTCGTTGGCCCTGTGGGTCCCTCAGGTTGCGTATTCGGTGCTCATGGCGGTCGGGGAGCTGGAAGCGCTTCCCTTCATGACGGATGGAAAGATGTTCGCGCAGGAGTCCATCCCTGATTTTTCCAGCTCCGAACCGGCGGCGGCCCATGCCGCCGAGCCGCTGAAGCCGCACCCTGTTTCCATACCGGCTCAGGCCATCCCGTGGGAACCGGCGCCGCCACCCGGGCCCTTGGGGGAACCGGTGGATGCGGCCGCGTTGCAGGAGCGCCTGAAAGAGGTGGTGCCGGGGCTGCTCAACGGAGATTTGGGCCGGGACCAGATTGTTCTCTGGTACGGCGACTCCAACGGTTCGTCTGTTGGGATCTACGGGGATATTTCCGGCACCGCCGGGCTTGGGCCGAAATTCCGCTTGGCCCCGTTGACACGCACGGTGCACGTTCCTCTTATCCCGGATCCGCGGCAGGTGCGTCCCGGCGCAACCAGCTATTCCTCCGAGGTGAATATGGAGGATGTCAGGGATCAGGCTGCCGAACCGATCCGCCTTCTCAGCCGGCCCGGTTCCGACGCCATGGTGACCGGCACCGGACACTACAAGCTGAGCGTTTCTCCGGATGAGATGAGGAGGGAGCTTCCTCTCCTTCTGGGGAGAATCCGGGAGGTTCTTGAGAAGCCGGACGAAAAAGGGCGAAGGCCGGCGGAACGGCTCTCCGCGCTGGAAAAATCCGATCCAAACAGAAGAAAGGATCGCCGGAGGGCGGTGGAGGCGGTGGAGCGGCTTGTTCAGGAGAGGATCAAGGCGGAGGAGGAGATCATTGCCGCGCAGAGGCGTTTCGGGAGAATAGCCGACGCGAAGGACAAGGTTCCTGTACGAGAGGGATTGGACATCCTGAGATCGGTGATCTCCACTTTGCATGAACAGTCGAGGGTTGCGGTGGGATTGCGGGTTTACATGGAAGGATTCGGAACTTTGAATGAACTTGATCCGAGCGATCTCAACGACGTGCTGGATGACGCTCTCTGGGGTCTCCGGCAGGAGGCCCAGACGCTGCTTCCCCAGCGGGCGGCAGGCTGGGCTCTGATGGAAGTTTATTACGATGCCCTTCGAAATGGATGGCTGCAGGAGGTGCGCCGTTTGGAGGAGCGGTTGGGCCGGGAAGATATTGGAGACCGGTTGATTGCCGCCGCTCTTTGGATGCAGGATGAGGTCTTGTCCTTGGAGATTGATGCGGCATTCACCCGGCAAGTGATTCAGAAAGCTGAGGTTCCCGCGCGAACCGAGCGGCCGGACGGGGCTCCGCCGGTGGGAGGGATCGGAGTACTCCTCATCGACCGGGAAAACCGGATGCGGCTGGGATTGGGGGCCTCCGGCATGGCGCCGCCCCTGGAGTTTTATGCCAACTACGACCCGGAGCATCTGAAACCCTGGATTCAGGATGGGGACCGGATCGTGCTGCTCTACCCCGGCTACCAGGGTCCGAATCTCCGTCAGCTCAACAGTTTCTTCGAGGATTACTTCCGCCTGAGGAGAGAACTCCCCGGTTCGCCGGAGATCTGGCTGGGGATGGCGAAACCCAACGGAGAGGTGAAGCTCTTCCGGCCCGAGGGGATTCCCGCACCGCCGACTGATGAGGCGGCTTGGGCGCAGAGCCTCGGCGTCGTGCTGGAGGTGAACCAGAATCGCTTTGCGCCGGCCTGGGCCGTGCTGGATCGGGAGATTCTCTCCAGGGCTGTTCCTGTCGCCAATGCGGTCGAGGTAAGCCGGCATTTCGCCACGTCCTTCCGGAGATGGCTGCTCCAGTCCCAAGCCTATACCGAGGGAGAAGCAGACGAGGTTGTGGATGCGATAAGAGACCATCTTAAAAGAGAAGTTGGAGCCGATTTGAAGGCGCTCGGTGATCAGTTGGCGGAAGTTGGTATGCGTGAAGGCCGCAGGCTTCAGACGGGTGACCGGACGGCCTCCGATCAGTTGATTCAGGCCGGCAGCCGCCTCACCTACGGCATGACGGCGGCGCTCAGCAAATCGACCATGATACTCCTGGAGATGCTGGCGAAGTCCATTATGCCGCTGGAAGGCTTCACCGAGGTGGG
>JAHFFF010000132.1 GCA_023248095.1 Candidatus Omnitrophota bacterium
CAGATGTTCGGGCTGAATTTCTTCGGAGCCAGCCAGGTCGGCGATGGTGCGGCTGACCTTCAGGATACGGTCGTAGGCTCGGGCGGAGAGACCCAGGGTGTGGATCGCCTTCTTGAGGAGCTCACGACCCTCCGGGCCGACGCGGCAAAATTGCTTCAGATGCCGGTATCGCATCTGGGCGTTGCAGAAGAGGGCCGGCTCTTCCTTAAACCTCGCCCGCTGCCGGCCACGCGCTTCCGTGATCCTCCCGCGGATCGCAGCCGAAGATTCCATCTGTGCAGACTCCGTCAGCTCTGAAAAGGAAAGAGCCGGCACCTCGAGATGAATGTCGATCCGATCCAGCAGGGGCCCGGACACCTTTGCCCGGTAGCGCTGGATTTGCACCGTCGTGCAAAGGCAGGACTTCTTGGGGTCACCGGCCAGTCCGCACGGGCAAGGATTCATCGAGGCGATCATCATCAACCTAGCCGGGAAGGTAACCCTGCCCTGCATGCGTGTCACGGTGACCCGGCCCTCCTCCAAAGGCTGCCGGAGCGTCTCCAGGACAGATCGGTTGAATTCCGGCAGCTCGTCGAGGAACAGAACCCCGTGGTGGGCCAGCGAGATCTCACCGGGCTTGGGAATCATGCCTCCCCCAATCAAGCCGGCATCGGAGATGGTGTGGTGCGGGGCGCGGAACGGGCGGATGCTCAGAAGCGGGCGTTCCGGCGGAAGCAGGCCCGCGATGCTGTAGATGAGGGCGGTCTCCAGCGATTCCTCCAACGACATCTCCGGCATGATTGTCGGAATCCTCTGCGCCAGCATCGTCTTGCCCGCCCCCGGCGGCCCCAGCAGGAGGAGGTTGTGCCCTCCTGCAACCGCCACCTCGATGGCCCGCTTGGCCACCACCTGGCCCTTGACCTCCGAGAAATCGCCAACATTCGAGGAGGAGATTTGCAAATAGCTTTGCGGATCCGCGCGGAAGGGCTGTATCTCCTCCCGGCCGGTCAGCAGGCTCACCACCTGAAGGAGATGCTGCATCGGATAAACTGCCGCTTCCTCCACCAACGCCGCCTCCGCGGCATTCGCAGCCGGCAGCAGAAATCTCTTGCCCGTTCCTCTCAGCCCCAGCGCAACCGCCAGTACACCGGGAACCGGCCGCAGGCTCCCATCCAGCGCCAACTCCCCAAGCACAACGGTATTCGCCAAAAATATCGGGTCCAGCTGCTTGGAAGCGGCCAGCAATCCGAGGGCGATGGGCAGGTCGAACGCGGATCCTTCCTTACGTACGTCGGCCGGAGCCAGATTCACCGTGACCCGCGTCATCGGCCAAGCAAACTGCGAGTTCTTGATAGCGGAGCGAATCCGCTCCTTCGACTCCCGCACCGTCGCATCCGGCAGGCCGACGATCGTCACCCCCGGCAGCCCGTCGGTCACGTCCACCTCCACCGTAACCGGCACCGCCGCCAACCCCACCACCGTCGCAGTTTCAACCTTCGCCAGCATGCTTCACCTCCCCGGATGAAACCCAATCCGTCGCCGCAGAGGAGTCGGCGGAGCCATCAGTTGCCGGATGGTCTGGAAAATCGAACGAATCTGATGGTCATGGCCCTCGAGCTTCCGCTCTAATTCCATCAGCTTCTGGGCAAGTTCTCGATGGGTGGCCAATATCTCCCGAAGCTTCACGAAAGCGCGCATAATAGCGATGTTGACCTGCACAGCCCTCTCACTGTTTAAAACCGTTGACAGCATTGCAACACCCTGTTCGGTGAAGGCATAGGATAGATACTTCCTGTGCCGTCCTCGTCCAGTTTTTAAGGTCGCAAATTGCGACCTTAAAGAATCAGCCTCATCAGAAGTCAGCTGAAACATGAAATCCAGCGGAAAACGAGCAGCATTCCTACGGACTTGCTCGTTGAGTCTTTTCGTAGGAACCTCATAGAGTTCCGCCAGGTCCGTATCCAGCATCACCTTGCGTCCGCGAAGCAAGAGGATCCGGCGCTGAACCTGTTCCACTGCGAGATCCTTGCGTCGAGGCCTGGTATTCATAAGGAGGATTAGGATACACGACCGGATGCAATAAATCAACAAAATATTTGCATATTTATAAATATCTGGTCCTCCGCCTGTTAATCTAAATCTAGCTTGGAAAATTCACCCGAACGCCTTGCTTTTCAAGGGGCGAATGGGTATCCTTTTACCATAGGTACAATTCCCCCGAATAAAGCGAAAATCGACGAGAAGCCAATGCTAAGTAAACCGATTTTAAAAGCGGTGGCGCTCCTGGTAGCGCTCACCTTGTCTCTTCCCAACCCTGCCCTCGCCCTGCGAACCGAGCAGACAGAGAGCCAGGCTGGATTAGAGGAAATCCGCCGAGCCCTCGAAGAAGGTCCCAACCAACTGCTCAAACTCGCCAGCGCCAAACTTGGCTTGCCGGAAACCCCAGCGACTCCAGTCCCGATGGCTCCTTCTGCGACTGTTTCTCGCGTCCGCGCCGCCGGGCTGGAAGAGGCGGTGCTGCGGCCGGAGGCCTCCGGCTGGACCAAGCAGCAAGCGATTGCCCTGGCCGAAGTAGCCCGCCAGACGCCGAAGCCTACTTTGACGATCCGCTTGAGGCAGAGTGAGTTGCCTAGAATTCCCGACAAGTGGCGTGGAGAAAAGGGGGTTCATCAGGATCTCACGTTGGATTCCGTTCGTTTGGATTGGGAGAAACCGGAATACGCCGAGTTGAATCTATTTGGCCCGAGCCTGTCGGGCACAAGTTCCGCAGCCACGGTTCCGATCCAGCTGGATTGGATCGAGGAGATTACTAGCTCAGTTCCATTCCATGTGGTGTTGGAAGAGATGAGCTATCGGTACTTCATCCAGCCGGCGATTGTGGAGAACATGAATGGAAATCTCATCGTGATCGATGGTCAGAAGAGATTCTTTCTCATGATTGAAGAGAGTGGAGCTATGACAGCTTTCACTGTTCATCAGCGATTGGGTGTTGACACCTCTGAATTAGAATTGATTATAGGGTCGAACTTGAAGGTTGTGCTTGCCGGGCTGTTCGCTTCTGGCGCGGATAATCTCCCGGAAACCGGCGAGCCGAGTCGAGAGTTTTTAGTAAAGATCCAATACACCCCGAACACTGTTCTTGTAAGTATCGATGGGAAGCGTTTGTATCAAATCAGTCGGGCGAACGCTTGGGAGATTGGCTCCTTGCAGGAGAGACAGAGCCTCTCAGTTGACGACCGAAATGTTGCGCACACATTGGCTCTAGCCCCGCTCGTGTTCTCGAATCTTTTTCAGGAACCGGGAACTCTAAAGACGGTGTTCGCACTTCTCCCCAGCCAGCTTCGCGCGGGCGGTTCCGCCGCCGGGCTGGAGGAAACACTAAAAGAACCCAGCCAGATTTTCCAAGAAAAACAACTTCAGGAAATCGAAAAGGTTGCCTTCGATTCCCAAGGGCGATTGCTCTCTGCCTCGCTGGACGGGAAGGTTCGATCCTGGGATCTGATCTTGGGCCAATCCCAGGTTCTTTTAAAGACACCCTTTGCGTACGGAATCAACCTGATGAGTGTGGATCCAAAGGGTCGGTTCATTGCCTCCGCCAGCTCTGCGGACAATACCGTCTGGCTCTGGGATTCGGAAGCCGGCCAGGGCCGGGAGCTGGTGGATTCCATTCCCCGTACGGTGATCACCAGCATCGCCTTCCATCCCGATGGGAAGATCCTTGCCGCCGGAGGAAGGAGGGGCGAGATCTGGCTTTGGGATGTAAACACGGGCGACCCTATTGAGCTTTTATCCGGGCACACGGATTGGATAACGGACCTGGCCTTTGATCCCAATGGGAAAATGCTCATCTCGGCGAGTCATGACGACACCCTGCGGTTTTGGAATCTCAAAGGAAAGGAGCTCCGGGAAAAGCTCCCTGCAAAGGTCAACGAGGTCTGGAGTCTTGCCCTCAGTCCGGATGGGAAAACCTTGGCTTATGGGGGGCGTGATCAATCGATTCACCTCTGGCAAATAGGAACCGGGAAAGGCGTTCCGCTGAGCGAAGGATTCACCTTGAAGGGCCATAAAGATTTGGTTCGCGATCTGGCCTTTAGCCCGGATGGGAGTCGCCTGGCTTCATCGGCCGGCTACTCGGATAAGACCGTCCAAATCTGGGAGGTCGCTTCCGGAAGGCTCTTGGGAGGCTTATCAGCAGGCGGCTGGGTTCGGTCCATCGCTTTTCTGCCGGACGGTAAGACTCTTGCCGGTTCAGTGAATTTCAAAAAAAACGCCTCCATTCAGTTCTGGAAAGTTGGGGAGTTCTCACCCGCAGGAAAACTGAGGGGGCAAAAACCGCCTCCACCGGAAGAAGCGCAGCCCCCTTATGCTCAATACACCCCGGAGGGATTAATTCATTGGGCGGAGAGGTTAAAAGTGAAGCTAACCTTGGGGGAGGCCATGGCCATCCTTACCTCCATACGCAGCCGGTACCCGGAGGCAAGCCCGGTGGTGGTGACTCGTGCGATGAAGAGAGATCGGCTTCCTCTGCAGAGGGCATTGGAAATCGCTCAGCTCGCTGCCACCGAAAAGATCCGGGTTTCAGTGGCCCTCAAAATAACATCGGCCCTTTTAAAGCGCAGATTGGCTTCCTCCGAAGCGGAGGCCTGGAAAATGCTGCCTCGCATTGTCCGCCTCCATCAGGCAAAAGGAGTGCGGGAAGCGCCTGTCCCGCTTTTGTTGACAGCCTTGCAAAAGGTGGGTTCCCTGGAACTGCTGGAAGATATCCTCACGCAGGTCATCTTCGCCGAGCCCATTCAACCCCACGAAAAGATCAGCGAGCATGTGTACCGGTGGCGTTTATCCCGGCTGGTCCGCTTGATCAAACGGGAGAAATACGGCAAGGAGCAGCTTTCGGTCCAGACGGCCCGCGAGCTTCTTGGGTTCAGCCGGAAGGAATCCAAGGATGCCGCCGGGCTGGAGGAGGGAACGGTTCTGCGCACCGGAACAATCCCCCAGATGCGGGCCTGGCTGGTGGAACAGATCCCGGTTTGGAAAAATGACGGCAAGGGCTACATCATTCTCCGGTATCCTTCGGGTTACCCGATGAAGAGCAGGAG
>JAHFFF010000133.1 GCA_023248095.1 Candidatus Omnitrophota bacterium
TATGGGGAGAAGTACGTCGCCTATTTGAAAGCCGTGCCCGCACTGCTGCCTTGGCGCCGCTACCGGGGTACTCGGTACGGAAGCCGCAGCGAGTATAAGCTACAAAAAGGGCAGGAGCGTCTCAAGGTGCTCGGTTACTTCGGAGGAATTGCCGGGATTCTACTCATCAAGGAGCTGCGTCACCTTCTCCATCTGCCACCCTTGCAGCCGTTGCCGCGCACCCTTTGGGTCACCTGCTCGGTCGCCGCTCTGCTGGGGATAATCTTCCGGCCCAAGACCCGATCCCCCTTCCTGCGTGCTTCACAAACGCTACTGGTGATCGGCTGCTCCATCTTTCTGGCGATCCATCTCCCCGGAGTTTGGCCGACTCACTAGATCAGGTATACTTACTTCATAAGGAGGGCACCCTTGTGAAGCGTCCGGTTGTGTTGTGGATGACGATCTTCGCCCTGGCCGGCGCCTTCCTCTATATAGGCCTTTTCCCCCGCACCGAAACAGCCCAAGGCCTGCACCTCCGAGTGCAGGGCCTTATCGGCCATGGTAAGTTCTCCCAGGCAGAAGCTCTCTCGCGCAAGGCGCTGGCATTGGATGACCAATTTGCAAAAAGCTACATTGACCTCGGGAACATCTATTCCTTCCGCGGAGATTACGTTCTGGCGGAAAAGGCCTATCTGACCGCGCTGGAGTGCATAGGGGCGGACCGGGTGGACCAAGCAGTCACCCACTACAATCTGGGAGGCATCTATAAAAGGGAGGGCAACGGCCGGCAGGCCTGGATGCATTTCCTCATGGCCTACGAAATGAGATCCGAGTATTACGTCATCAAGAACGACCCGGAGGGGTTTGTCCACCAGGTCGAGACGGACATGAACCTGCCGGCAGAGATCTTCCACCGGCTGCAGACGTTGAAGACGGCCTTGAACAAGGGCCGGTATCAGGAGGTGTTGGCCGATTCCAACCAATTCCTGAAGGACAATCCCGGCTCCCGCTACACGGTCCTGTTCCTCAAGCACCGGATCCGTGCTCTCTCCAGCCTGGAAAGATACGAGGAAGCGATCCAACGGCTTGAGTCATTCCGGCGCTCCGATCCTTCCGGGGTGCACAAGGCTTGGATCGATCGGATGATGGACCTTGTGGAGTTGTCCGCTCGCGAACGGTTCTGCCGGATCCGGGAGGATTTGCCCGGCCAGATCCTGGCGCTGGAGCGTCTGAAGGAAAAATTCCCGAGCGAATCGTTTACCCGGGGGATCCGGCTTCAGTTGGCGGAACTCTACCTGAAGGCCGGTGACTATTCCCGAGCCTCTCAGGAATTGAGGGGCTCCGGCCTGCTAAGGGCTCGTGTCATCCGGTTCTGCTTGTTTGTAGGCATCGCCTCCACGCTGCTCATGGCGGGACTGACCTTCATTTTCCGGGTGCTCTTCAGGGGCCGGTATCTTCAGCAGAGGGGGAGCCCGATTTTCAAAGGTTCGCACCTGTATCTGTTTTGGGTTTTCCTGCTGGGTATACCGGGCCTGCAGGTGTTGGCGCTCCTCTGGTTGAAGACTGCCAATCCGGCAATTGTTTCGCTTCTGCTGACCCACCTCCTGCTGGCCGGCCTCTGCCTCTTTTTCCTGAAGGGGATCTACCGGCTCGACAATACTACTCTGGGTTTTGCTTGGAAGGCAAACCGCTTCAACGCTCCCCTCCCCACGGTTATCCTCGCGGTGGTCCCCATCGTTGTTCTGTTGGGGATGGGTGCCCTTCACGATTACGGGGCCAGGGTGCCCTCCTCCGGGGTTCGGGGGCTCATCCAGAGTGTTTCGCAAAGAGGCAGTGGAGCGGAGGTCTTTGGCGTAGTTCTTCTTTTAGGGCTGGTGGGCCCCATCTGCGAAGAGATCGTCTTCCGCGGCTATCTGTTCAACTGCTTCCGGTGGCACACCTCCGGGATGGTAGCTGTGGCCTTGAGCGCTCTTGCCTTTGCCCTTGCGCATCAGATTCCGGTGCTCCTGCCTTATTACTTTGCCCTCGGTATCATCCTCGCCGTGCTGTATTCGAAATCCAGATCCATACTCCCCTGCATACTGACCCACTCCCTGCTCAACCTCACCCTCTTGACCCTCAGCTGGCTGAGTTAACCCCCGGCCGGGGGCGTCCTTGAGGGTTGTCGTTTCTGTTGTCATTTAGGTTGTCATTTAGAAAGGCCCACGGTATCATGGTTTCATGTTCGCCCCACGCTACACCATTACGCACGCCATCCTCGACCACCTGACGCAGGTTACCCGGGCGCAGGAGATAATTCAGCAGGCTCATCTGGTGCCCAGATGGGAGATCTCCTTGCGCCGGGAGGCGATCATTCGGCAGGCTCATGCCTCTACCAGCATCGAGGGGAACCCACTGTCGCTGGAACAAGTCAGCGACCTTGCTCAAGGGAGGGTGGTGATGGCCACCCGCCGAGCTAAACAGGAAGTGCTCAATTACCTGCAGACCTTGGAGCATCTTCATGATCTTTCACCGGGGGAGAAAATTTCAGAGGCCCAAATTCTTGCAATCCACAAAGGGTTGACGAAGGAAACGCTTGATGATCCCAAATATGTCGGTGCTTACAGAAAGGTGCAGGTTGTGGTCGCTAACCGACTCACCAGGGAGGTGATCTTCCGGCCTCCTCAGGCGAAGGATGTGCCGCATCTCATGGCAAAGTTTTTCTCCTGGCTCAACGCGGGACAGACCTCTGCGCTCAACCCCGTGTTGACAGCCGGCATTGCCCATTACGAATTCGTCAGGATACACCCGTTCGTGGATGGGAACGGCAGGACAGCACGTACCTTAGCAGCGTTGATTCTTTACAAGCGGGGATTCGACACCAAGCGCTTCTTTGCCCTGGATGATTACTACGACAGCGACCGGCCTGCTTACTATGCTGCTCTAAATCGTGTGAACCCAAAGACGCTGGATCTAACTTCCTGGCTGGAGTACTTCACAGAAGGAGTTGCTGTTTCTGTTGAACAGGTGAAGGAGAAGGTTCTGCGCTTGAGCAGGGATCGCCGGAAGCGGGCGCAAACCGGCCAAATTGCCTTGACAGAACGCCAGATGCGGATTGTAGAGTTCCTGCACGAAAGGGGGCGAATGAGCAACCAAGATCTCCGTTCCATGCTCAAGGTATCCCGGCAAGCTGCCTTAAAAGAGCTCACCAAGCTGATCCATCTGGGTGTCGTTCACCCCAAGGACCGTGGACGGAATCTGCACTATATTCTTACGTAACCCGCCCTAAAAAAAGTTATTGACAAGGACAACCCCCAGGAGTAATGTGAGACCCTTCTTTATTACCAGTAAAACTTCGATTTACTACTGCTAAACACGGGTAGGGTACGTATGAGATATCCAACAGTCACAATTCGAACGGATGTATTGGAGTCCTGGTTAAAGGTCTGCGGCTATACCAAGTCCCACCTGGCGGGAGAACTGGGTGTTTCCCGAGGCCGTGTCAGCCAGCTCCTCACCACCCAAAAAGAACCCTCTGCCCACCTGATCGCGAAGCTGTTGACAGTAACCAACCTGCCCTTTGACAGAATCTGCCGGGTCGTTCGCAGCAAAGAAGTTCACGCTTCATTGTCTGTTCCTCGAACAAAAAAAGTAGCCTCCAAGCCAACTGACGCTGAGGAAGTGGCGGCGACACAGCTGGCCGGTGGCGAGTCGTCTTCCTAAACAAACAAAAAGGAAAAAATATTCTATGAGAGCATATCAATTTCGTCTGATTGCGACACTGATGGTGGTGAGTCTGTTGGTGTTGGAGCAGGGACCGGTGCGGTTGGCTGCTGCTGGGGCCGATTCGCAGGCGGAGCCGTCCAGGGCGAAGGTGACCATTGATGTGAAGGACACCGATATCAACCAGGTTCTGGATGCCTTCTCTCAGCAGACCGGCCTCAACATGGTGGTCGGCAAAGAGGTGAAGGGAACGGTCTCGGTCCGGCTCAACAACGTTCAGTGGGAGCGGGCACTCGATGCCATCTTGAAGCCCTACGGATACGGCGCGGAGCGCTCGGGCGATGTGGTGGTGGTTCTTCCCTTAGCAGATTTGAAGCAATTATCCGATTCACAGCCGCTCACCTCCCGTGTTTACAAGCTGGTCTACCGGGATGCCGGAGATCTCAAGCCGGTCATCGAGTCGCTTCTTTCTTCGCGAGGCAAGGTGGAGATCGTAGAGGAGACCGGGCAGAAGGGTTGGGAGTTCGGCGCCTTCGGTACGGCAGGCGGCGGGGGTTCATCGAACCGCAGTTCGGGTGGGTCCTCCTCCGGCTCCATGGCCCGTTCCTATGGCAATAGGGGATCGGGTGAGCAGAGGCGCTCCCGGACCAAGACCCTGGTCGTCACGGATACTCAAATGGTCCTGGAGCGGGTGGCGGAGGCGATTGAAAAACTGGATGTGTTGCCTCAGCAGGTGCTCATTCAGGCCAGGTTCATGGAGGTCAACCATGATCTGCTGGTGGACATCGATCCCAAGATGATCACCGGCGCAGTCAAGGGGAGCAACTCCGCGAGCACGAACTTGTCGAACCAGCCTGCATCCAAGCGGGCCGGGGAACCCTTAACAGAGTTCGCAGGCACCTTTTCTCTAGCTTCTTATACCCCCGCGATTTTTGTGCCGGAAACATCCGGCCTAACCGCTGCCGTAGCCGGAGCGCAGATCTTCTTTCAGCAGCTGCACGGAACCCAGTATTCCGCTTTGCTGCGGCTTCTGGAAGAGAACGTTGGGGCCAACACCCTCTCTGCCCCCTCCATTGTGACGTTGGATAATCAGGAGGCCAACATCCTGGTCGGCACCCAATATCCGATCCTCACCTCATCGGTTGCCGGCACCACCGCCACCACCACGGTCACCTCCCTGGATTACTACCAGGACATCGGCATCCAGCTGCGCGTGGTTCCCCAGATTGCCGGCAAGGACCGGATCAACATGATCGTCCATCCGGCGGTCACCTCCTTCTCCAGCACCCTGGCGGCCAAGAGCCCGGAGGGTACCACCCTCGCGGAATATCCGATCATCACCACCCGCGAGACCG
>JAHFFF010000134.1 GCA_023248095.1 Candidatus Omnitrophota bacterium
TTCCCAACTTCAAGATCAGGTCGATCAAAAGCTTCAGATTCTGCTGGATAACCCGAGGCACCCTTCCCTTCAGGTCAAGAAGATGCAGGGGGCTCCTAAGATCTGGGAGTTACGCGTCACGCAAGGATATCGGCTGACATTCCAGAGCGAGAGCGGATACTACCTGCTGCGAAGGGTCGGAACCCACGATGTTCTTCGCCACCCATGATCCCGGCGATCTCCCCTGGTTTTAAAAACGGAGTTTTGGTATACTGACTATCCTCGGATCTGAATAAAACAGCCCACCGAGGGCCCCTGCGAGGAAGCAGGGGATCGGGGGGTGAGTTCGATCCTACCCCAGTCCACGTTGAAGATGAAGCCACCAGCTCAAGAGCCGCCGGAGGAGAAGACCCGATGGCTGAGGTACCTGGGCATGGTGTCAATGGTTCCGATGATCCTGCTAAGCGGCCCTCTTGCAGGTTTGCTCATTGGGATGTGGTTGGACAGGCGCTTGCATCTTTCACCCTGGTGCACCGCAATCGGCGTTACTCTAGGACTTCTGTCAAGTGCACGAGAGGCGTTTTTGATTATTCGCCGGATTGATCAGGAAGGCAGACATGAAGGAAAAAGAACCCGCTGATAATATGGCGCTTCTGGGTAATTGTTTAGCGACTACAGCTGTAATTGCCTGCGGAACGGCGCTCATGACTGGGGTGGTCATTGGCCAGCGTTTCGGTCTTGGCGTTGGAATGTCCGCAGCCTGGAGCCTCATTAACCTTGCGCTCCTGAGAGAATTGGTTCGTGTGGTGGCCCGATCTGGAAAGTCAGCAGGTCAGAAGATCCGAGGAATCTTCTTCATTCTCCTTCTCAAATTTCCCCTCTTGTATGGTTTGGGTTACGTCATTCTTGCCAGCAGGGCGTTCCCCCTGTGGAGTCTCCTGCTTGGTTTTTCTCTTTGGATTGTAAGCTTCTTGGGGTTAGCGGTTTGGCAGGTGATGACGGGTGCCGTAACGGGACTGCTCCTGAGTGGGATGATTAAGAGCGCACTAGCGGTTGAGGAACCGATCACCCATGCGTCGGAAGGCCATGGGGTCCATGCCGCGGCCCTCGATCTGCCCGAATTGCCTAACCTCGTCACCTTGTTTAACCGCTTCTTCTATCATCGGACGATAGGGCCCCTCCTCCATCATTGGGAGACTACCGTTTTCAGTTTGGTCGTGATACTTCTTCTCACAGGCACGGCCTGGCTGTGCACCCGACGTCTTGCACTCTTGCCGTCTAAGGCCCAAGGCGCCGCAGAGCTCCTGGCGGGAGGTTTCGAACAATTTGTCTGCGGAATCCTTGGGCCGACAGGTCGTGATTTCACGCCGTTTTTGGGCACCCTCTTCCTCTACATCTGGATTTCGAATCTCATCGGTCTGGTGCCGCTCATGAAGTCTCCCACCACGGGTTTCCGCTCCATCCAAGGTTTCCCGATCCCCATGATTCCGATTACGACGATCCCACTCGCCGTAGCAGTATTTTTCTACGTCCAATACACGGCAATCCGTCGCCGGGGATTGATCGGGTACATCGATCATCTTGCCGGGGAGCCACGGAACTTCTTCACCTATTTGGTTGCTCCTATCATGTTTATTCTCCATGTGCTGGGAGAGGTTCTGACGAAGCCGCTTTCCCTGTCCTTCCGTCTCTTTGGGAACATCTCCAGTGAAGATGCCGTCGTGGCTGTGCTGGTGGGCATGGGGTTCGGTTTTCTGTTGGTGGAGTTTCCAATACTTTGGCTCGCCCTGATTCTGAGCACAGTGCAGGCGGTGGTGTTTACCTTGTTGAGTACTATTTACATCGCAACCGTCCTCCCGCACGAACACGAGGAGGAACATACAAACGAGAAAGGAGTATTAACACATGCTGGCAACCATTGATTATCGAGTCGCTTTGGCAATTTGTCTGCCGATCAGTTTGGCAGGCGCAGCCGCTGCCTCTGCTTTCGCTCTAGGGCGAGCAGTTTCCAGCGCGATGGAAGCAACTGCCCGGCAGCCGGAGGCGGCGACCAAGGTTTTGGTCAATATGATGGCCGGTTGCGCCCTCATTGAGGCGTTGACGATCTACGCTCTGATCTTTGCGTTTGCTGTGCAAGGGAAGATTGTCGGCCAGTGAGTTCTGAAGTCAGGCAGCTTCTTCTCGATCTTGCTGTACAGCTGACAGGATTTCTGCTGGCGTTCGGAATCCTCAAGAAGCTCTTTTGGGGTCCGGTGTTGGGGGCCCTTGACAGCCGCCGGGACAAGATTGCCTCGGAGTTTGAGGGGATCGAGAAGGCCAAGCAGGAGATGGAGAGGCTGAAGGTGGAGTACCAGGCGCACCTGACCAAGATCGAGGAGGAGGCGCGGGGGAAGATCCAGCAGGCGATCAACGACGGCCGGCGGATCGCCTCCGAGATCGAGGAGGATGCCAGGACCCACGCCCGGGAAACGCTGGAGAAGACCAAAGAGGCGGTGACGCTGGAGGTGGCCAAGGCTCGAGTCGAGCTGAAGGAACAGATCGTGGACCTGGCCATCCAGGCGACCCATAAGGTGCTGCAGCAGAATCTGGATGAGGAGACCGACCGCCGGATGATCGAGGCGTTCATCAAGGACATCAGCACCCTGGATAAAGGTAATGGTTGATCGCGCGGTCGCCCATCGGTACGCGGAGGCCTTCGTGAACGAGCTAGAAAGAGCGAGAGGGGCTTCCGATAGCCGCAGCCATACGCTGGAAGCCGGCCTGGAAGAACTCGGGGCGGTTGCCGGGGTTTATACCGGCTCCAAGGATCTGCAGAGGTTCCTCGGCTCTCCGGAGATCGGGCTGGAGGAGAAGGAGCAGCTTTTGAACCGCCTTTGGTCCGATGCCGTCTGCAGGGAGATGATGGCCCTGCTGCACCTGTTGCTGAAGTGGGATCGGATGGAGCATCTGCCCGTGATTCTGGAGCAGGCGAGGGCAGTGGCGGAAGAGCGGCAGGGGATCCTGAGGGGATACGCGATCACCGCCCATCCCATCTCCTCGGCGGAAACGGAGCTCCTCGCCCAAGCCATCGGCAAGGCGCTCAATAAGAGGGTGCTGCTCGAGCGGCAGGTGGATCGGAGTCTCATCGGAGGGATTCGGGTGGCGGTGGGGAGCAAGCTGTTGGACGGATCGGTCCGCACTCATTTAGATGAGATTCGGGAACAACTGAAAGCGGCAAAGGTGAACTCATGAGCATTCGACCGGAAGAAGTGACCTCCATCCTGCAACAGGAGCTGGAGGGGTATAAAAACAAACTCAAACTGGAAGGGATCGGCACCATCCTGCAGGTGGGGGACGGGATTGCGCGGATCTACGGCCTGGAGGATTGCATGGCCGGAGAGCTGCTGGAGTTCCCCGGCGGGGTGATGGGGCTGGCATTAAACTTAGAGAGCAACAGCATCGGCTCGGTGATCCTGGGATCGGACCGGGGGCTGAAGGATGGGGACCAAGTGAAGCGGACCGGCAAGATCGCGCAGGTTCCCGTCGGGAAGGCGCTGGTGGGCCGCGTGGTGGATGCCCTCGGCCGGCCGCTGGACGGCAAGGGGCCAATTGTCACCGATACCTACCGGCCGATTGAAGGGAATGCCCCCTCCGTGATCCAGCGTCAGCCGGTGAAGGAGCCGCTCATGACTGGCCTAAAGGCGATCGACGCCATGATCCCGATCGGGCGTGGGCAGCGGGAGCTGATCATCGGCGACCGACAGACTGGCAAGACCGCCATCCTGCTGGATGCCATCATCAATCAGAAGGATACCGGCGTCATCTGCATCTACGTGGCCGTCGGGCAGAAGCTCTCCAACGTGGTGGCGGTGGTGGAGATCCTCAAGAGGTATGGCGCAATGGATCACACCATCGTGGTCAGCGCCACTGCCGAGGATCCGGCCCCGCTGCAGTACCTGGCACCCTACGCCGGCTGCGCGATGGGGGAGTATTTCCTCTACAACGGCCAGCACGCCCTCGCCGTCTACGACGACCTCTCGAAGCATGCGCAGGCGTACCGCCAATTGTCGCTGCTGCTGCGCCGCCCGCCCGGGCGGGAGGCCTATCCCGGCGACGTCTTCTACCTGCACTCCCGTCTTCTCGAGCGGGCCGCCAAGCTCCGTGACGATTTGGGGGGCGGCAGCCTCACTGCTCTGCCGGTCATCGAGACACAGGCGGGGGACGTGTCGGCCTACATCCCGACGAACGTCATCTCGATTACCGACGGGCAGATCTATCTGGAGGCCGACCTGTTCTACGCCGGCGTCCGCCCGGCCATCAACGTGGGGCTGTCAGTCTCCCGCGTGGGGGGCAACGCGCAGACCAAGGCGATGAAGCAGGTGGCGGGCCGGCTGCGGCTGAACCTGGCTCAATACCGGGAGCTGGCCGCATTCGCCCAGTTCGGCTCGGAGCTGGACAAGGCGACGCAGGCTCAGCTGACCCGCGGAGAACGGATGGTGGAGCTCCTGAAGCAGGGCCAGTATGTGCCCATGGCGCTGGCCGATCAGGTGATCAGCGCCTACGCCGGCGTGAACGGCTACCTGGATGATCTCCCGCCCGCCCGCATCTACGCCTTCGAGAAGGAGTTCCTGGCCTTCATCGAGAAAAGCTATCCCGACATCCGGCACGAGATCCAGACGAAGAAGATCATCGACCCGTCGGTGGAGGAGAAGCTGAAGTCAGCCATCGGAAAGTTCAAGGCTCAGTTTAAGTAAAGATGCAGAATCTAAGGGCGCTCCGGCAGAGGATCCGGTCGGTCCAAAATACGCAGAAGATCACCCGCGCTATGCAGATGGTGGCGGGGTCCAAACTGCGCCGTTCTCAAGAGGAGCTGATGGCCTTCCGGCCGTACGCCGATGCGTTGGGGGCGATCACGCAGCGTTTTCTCGTCAACCATCCGCAAACGGAGCATCCGCTGCTGGCGTCACCGGTCATGGTGAGCTTGTCGAACCATGACCAAGCAGGCAGCCATTCGCCCTTCGACAAGCTCAGGGCGAACGTAGAAGCTCCAGCAGGTTTGATC
>JAHFFF010000135.1 GCA_023248095.1 Candidatus Omnitrophota bacterium
TCGTGCGGATCGGCGATGACAGACAGAATAACCTCCCCTTGTAATCGGGGAGTGGGCTTACTTTATGACACGAGGGCCTGACGTGCAAGAAAAATCTCTCAAGCGGCTAAACAGATACGAGTACCATATTTGATCAGTTATTTATTAACAAATCCTTAATACCCTCTCAGGAAAGAGTGTAACCATCGGTCCGGCTCAACTGGTCTTGGTCGAGACGGGAGAGAGGCCTTTTCTTGCCGCGGAACTGAGGGTGTCGGATCCGAAAAGGGCTATGTATTACACGATTGGGGATGAGCCTATCCCTGAAAATTCCTACCATGTCGTCGTGCAACTGGCGGGCGCGGATAGAGGAAGATCCGATGGGGAGATGCAGATCTATCTGCCCAAGGCCTTGTTTGAGCCGGGGGCCCCTTTGACACTGTCGGATCTGCAGGAGCTGATCTTGGCGGAAGCTGCGGTTGAGGTAGCGCGGAGGGTTTCCGGTGTTTCTCAGGCGGCGGCCGTCCGCGGCGATTTCAAGGGAGCCGAAGAATTCCGCCGGGCTCAGGAAGAGAAACTGACGGGCCGCTTGCGGGCCGGCGGATTGAACCGGCCGACGGAGGCTGCGCTCGCCACCATCCTAACCTATCTCCCGCATCGGATTCCCGAGTTCCTGGAGATGCTGGACGAGTTGGCCAAGTTGTACGATCAAGGATTTATTTCGTTCGAAGATGATCTCAAGCCATATGCGCAGGAAATCCTTCCGGCTGCGATAAACACCTTGGCCGCAGTGTTGGTGAAGAATCGTGTCCCCCAGGAGGCATTGCGCGCTATGGGGACGGTGGAGGGTTTGCTTCGTTACACCATGGTAGATAGCAAAAGTAGCTATTTTCAGCCCGAGTACAAAAATCACCCCGCGGTAATCATGATTTCTCAGGGTCTCCTGATTCGAGAGGCAGACAAGACTGTTACAGCGGGCTCATGGGAGAATTTTTCCAACTGGGCCGGAAACCAGGAGTTACTGCGCGATCATTCCAAGAAGGAATGGGAAGAATACTATTGGAAGGGACAACGATACTTTCATGTTAGAGCAGAGCACGCGCACTTTCTAGACTACGGCCTGATGAAAATCCTGGGGATAGCCGATACTGCAAAGCGTGAACTGTTGACGGAATATCAGGACATCCTAGAACGTATAACAATGAATTGGACAGCCAGTTTCTTTAGAAAGGCCGAGCCGTTTTCTCCGGAAGAGGTGGTGGCTCTGCATAGGCAGATCGAGGGGGAAGTGAAGCCTAATCCAATCGACACAAAGGAACACAGATTAGCGAGGGAGCTGGTTGCCCGCGTGCTTCCTCGTCTGGTGGATCGGGTCTCGGCGGAAGGGTTGCCGGCCAGGGATCTCCCGCAGCTTCTTCTCTGGTTCAAGATGTTGCTGTTGATATCCGAGGATCCCGATTTTGTTGAAGAGCTGGCGGCCTCCTCGGTAAATACCCCGGAGTTCTTTTCCTTGGCCGATGAATGGATCCGGTACAGGATTCATGAGCTGTTGCAGAAGGGAGAAGGACCGGCCCATCAGGCGTTGACAGTTTATCTGAGCCAGATCCTTCGGGAGCTGAATTGGGTGAGGGAGTATTTCGCAGCCCACGGCCACATGCCCCCGTCCGGTCAGGCGGCCGGGTTGGAGGAGCCGGCGTCAGTTGAGGCAGTCCCGCCGATGCCAATAACGCAAGTTCAACATTTCTTTGGAGTGTTTGAAGACGGGAGGCTGGATCAGATTGTAGAAGACCCTGCTGTCGGTGCCCATTTGAACACAGAAATTGGGAAGCGGCAGACCTTCGTCATGATGTTGCCAAACCCGAGTAATGCTGAGGCTGCCCCCCTGCCTTCAGATATTTTCATGCTGCACCAGAAAGGAGCTGAGGTTCCGAATGCGCTGAAAGGAATTGTCCCCGTTGAATTCACTGACTTAGAAGAAGTGAAAATGATCTTGGAGCAACGCGCCAAGGAAGGTAGAAAGGGTGGCGTGGCTCTGGTTGCGCCAAATATTACGAACGAAGAGGAATGGGATCAGTTGTTCCGAGCTTACGAGGTCACCGGGATTCGGATGACCCCGAACACCCTGGCGATTATCAACAGGCTGAGTCAAGCTGATATCGCTGCGTTTCTAGCCCTTATTCAAGATCAGAAGGTCGGGCTCATTCTTGAGACCGGGCTTGAGGAACGTAACGGCCAACGCCGTCTCTTCCTAGATGCGTAGAAGAATCAAGAAGCTGTAAGGGTCGGGATTTTTGTTGTCGGCGGGGAAGTCCTGGCGGGAGGTTTCCTTCCATGTGGCAGGGTCGAGGTCGAAGAGAAAAGTGTCACCTTTAAACTCGCGATGGATCCGGGTGAGGTAGATCCGGTCCGCGAAGGGTAAGGCCTGCCGGTAGATCTCCGCGCCGCCCACGATGAAAGCTTCTTGGGCATCTTCACAGTAGAGTAGCGCATCCTCCAGCGAGTGGACGGTCATGCAGCCGCAGGCCTGAAATTCCTTCTGTCGCGTCACCACGATGTTGGTCCGGCCGGGCAGGGGTTTGCCGATCGACTCGAACGTCTTCCGCCCCATGATGACCGGGTGGCCCATCGTCAGCTCCTTGAAGCGCTTCAGGTCGGCCGGCAGGTGCCACGGAAGTTTGTTGTTGGCGCCGATCACGCCATTATCGGCCGCGGCGACCAGAATGGAAACGCTCATCCTTCGACAAGCTCAGGATGAACGATTGTCATACGGCGACAGGGGCGGGGATGGCAGGATGATGCTGGTAATTCTCCAGCGTGAAATCCTCGTAGGTGAAGTCGAAGATCGATTGGACGCGAGGGTTGAGCTTCATCTTCGGCAGGGGATAGGGCTGGCGCGCCAGCTGCAGCTTGGCCTGTTCGAGATGGTTGAGATAGAGGTGCGTGTCTCCGAGGGTGTGGATGAATTCACCCGGCTTCAGCCCGCAGGCCTGCGCGAACATGAGGGTCAGCAGTGCATAAGAGGCGATGTTGAACGGGACGCCGAGGAAAACGTCGGCGCTGCGCTGGTACATCTGGCAGGAGAGCTTTCCGTCGCAGACGTAAAACTGGAAGAAGCAGTGGCAGGGGGGCAGTTTCATCCGGTCTAGGTCCCCCACGTTCCAGGCGGAGACGATCAGGCGCCGGGAGTCCGGTTTCTCCTTCATCTGCTCGATCACTCGGCTGATCTGATCGATCTGCCGGCCGTCGTGGGCGGGCCAGCTTCGCCACTGATGGCCGTAGACGGGACCCAGTTCTCCGGCAGGATCGGCCCATTCATCCCAGATCGTCACGCCATGTTCCTTAAGGTACCGGACGTTCGTCTCCCCACGCAGGAACCAGAGCAGCTCGTAGATCACCGACTTGAGGTGGACCTTCTTCGTGGTGACCAGCGGGAATCCCTCGGACAGATCGAACCGCATCTGGTAGCCGAAGAGGCTGAGGGTTCCGGTGCCGGTGCGATCTTGCTTCCGGCTGCCGTGCTCCAGCACATGGCGCAGAAGTTGGAGGTAGGTTTGCATCGATTGGTATTATACGACAAAACCGGATGGGGTCAGTCCCCGCGGGGTCTGACCGACAAAACGGGTGGATCTGTGTTAGAATATTTTTTCTCCAATGAGCGAGTATCTCGGAATCCTCATCACCTTTGCCATCGCGGCCTTTATTGGGGCGGCCTTCCTCTTTCTGGCCAGTGTGTTGGGCCCGAAGCGGCCGTCGCCGGCCAAGTCGGAGCCGTTTGAGTGCGGGGAAAAACCTTTCGCGCTTCCCTCGGGCCACTTTTCCGTCAAGTTTTACCTCGTGGGGATGCTCTTCATTCTGTTCGACGTGGAGCTGGTCTTTCTTTTCCCCTGGGCGGTGGTTTCCCGGAGCCTGGGGTGGTTCGGGTTCCTGGAGATGCTGACCTTCCTGGGGATCGTGGTGGTCGGTTTCGTGTACGCCTGGAAGAAGGGGGCCTTGGAATGGCAGTGAGTTCGAGGCGTCGATATGTTCGGATCTGAGAACTTCCTGACGAGCCAGCTGGACTCGGCCATCGGCTGGGCCAGGAAATATTCCCTTTTTCAGTACCCCTTCGTGACTGCCTGCTGCGGGATGGAGTACATGGCCACCGCTTGTTCCCATTATGATGTGGACCGGTTCGGGGCCGGGTTTCCTCGCTTCTCCCCACGGCAGGCGGACGTGCTCTTCGTGGTGGGGACGATCAGCCACAAGCTCGCCCCGGTCCTCAAGAAGATCTACGACCAGATGACCGAGCCGAAGTGGGTGGTGGCCTTCGGCGTCTGCACCTGCACCGGCGGTTTCTACGACAACTACGCCACCGTGATGGGAATCGATACCCTCATCCCGGTGGACGTCTACATCCCCGGCTGCCCGCCTCGCCCGGAGAACGTGCTGGACGGCCTGATGAAGCTCCAAGAAAGGATTCAGGCGCAGCATTCCGGAAAACCGATCGCGCCTGCCCAACGTGCCTATGAACGGCAATTCACCGTCTGAACTTCTCAAGAGCCGGTTCCCGAATGCGGTAATCGCGTCGCACCATTATCGGGGCGATGAAACTGTGACGGTCCGGAAGGAGAATTTGCTGGAGATCGCCCAGGCCCTCAAGGAGGACCCGGCCTTTCAGATGAGCTTTCTGATGGACCTGTCGGCGGTGGACTATCTCACCTTCGGCCGTCAGCCTCAGGCGAAAGGGGCGTTCGTCTCCTCGGGGATTGCCTTGAAGCAGCCGATGAACATTCCGGATGAGGAGCCCTGGCCGGGGCAGTCAACTCCCGCGCGATTCGAGGTGGTCTATCACTTCTTCTCTCTCCCGTTGAAGAGCCGGATCCGGGTGAAGGTGCCGGTGGAGGAATCGGACCCGATGGTGGCCTCCTTAACCCCCTTATGGGCGTCGGCGAACTGGTTTGAGCGTGAGGTCTGGGACATGTACGGCAT
>JAHFFF010000136.1 GCA_023248095.1 Candidatus Omnitrophota bacterium
AGACTCCGTGTTCACCTTTTTTGACCACGGCAACCCTCGCTCCCATCTTGACCAGATGGTGGGTTGCTTGGACCAGCCCATGCACTCCCGTTAAGAGCCGGACTTCCCCATCATTGAGAAAAACCAGATCCATCCGCTTGAGCAGGCTTACGAACTCCTTCCGATTGTTCTTGATCCAATCCGCTCTGGAATCGCACCCCACCAGACGGACTGACTTCAGCTGGTTGAGGACGTTCCACTGGAGTGAGGGATGGATGTTCCCAAGGAAGGCGTTTGGAATCCGTTGTTGGCTGGCGGACAAGAGGGGCTCAAAGTCCTTGAAGACGCCCAGGTCCAGATGGAGGGTTTCCGCCTGCAGATCGGCATTGTAGCGGCCCTTCCAACGGAAGGTGCGCCCCTTGACCCGCACTAGGCCGGAGCCATTCAGGCCCCGCCTTGCCAACAACTGGGCGTAGGCCGGAGGAAAGTCGGAACCGACCACCGCCACCAGGGAGGCGGGTGTCCACAAGCGAGCGGCTAGGGCTGCGTAGGTGGCAGATCCCCCAAGGACTTCACTGACGCGTCCCCACGGGGTCTGAATGGAATCAATGGCAACGGAACCAACAATAAGAAGGCTCATACGGTCAATCGTCCCTTGAAGGCACGTGCCGCCGCTTCTGGATCGGAGGCAGCGGCAATGGCCCGAACAACGGCCACTCGGTTGGCACCGGCAGATAATACCAAAGGAAGGTTTTCAAGGTCAATGCCTCCGATGGCCACGCAGGGAATCCGCACCTGGGTGCGGACTTGTCGGATCAGATCAACCCCGACAGCCGGATAATCCGGTTTGGTCGGGGTGGAAAAGACAGGCCCCACCCCAATGTAATCGGCCCCGGCCTGCTCCGCCGCTTTGGCTTCCTCCAGTGAGTGGGTCGAGCGGCCGATCAGCATCTCCTGCCCCACCAAGGAACGAACCGCCTGGACCGGCAAATCCTCATGGCCGACATGCACGCCGTCCGCTTGAACCAGCAAGGCCGC
Organism: Candidatus Omnitrophota bacterium; assembly: GCA_023248095.1. Classification (GTDB taxonomy): domain Bacteria; phylum Omnitrophota; class Gorgyraeia; order 1-14-0-20-64-10; family 1-14-0-20-64-10; genus JAHFFF01. Next base: position 1,018 of record JAHFFF010000136.1, read on the forward strand.
CGCGACACGGTCGTTCACCACGAAAAGTGCCCCTTGCAGGCGGGTCAGGTCACGGAGCGCTCGAGCCACCTCCAGAAACTCCCTATCGGGAGCCGACTTGTCCCTCCACTGGATGACGTCGGCACCACCTCGGATCGCAGCCTCCGCCACGCGGACCGGATCCCGGCCCCCGAGGGCCACCTGGTCAACGATGACGTACAGACGAACCTGCTGAAGAGAAGGCCTGTTCAAGGGAGTAGGCTCGGAACCGTAAGAAACCGTAGGCGCGGCTGGCCTGCGGGAATTTTAATCGAGTGAATTCTTCCAAAACGCGCAAGGCCTCTTGCACCCGTCGAAGGTTCGCCGCAACCAGATCACCCACCGAACGGTGCGAACGAATCGCTCCTCGTCGGGAGGGACGCCCCACGTCCCGTCCGACATCGCGAGCCTGAAGCAACTTGAGCCGAGGCAGAGACCGGGCAACCCGGTCGACCCCGTACCGCAACCGCTGACAGCGGCGCGTTAGGCTTGGATCCTCCAAGACCAGGCGCGCAACCTCTTCGCAAACCCTCAATCCTTCCCGGGCCCGATTCAGATTGGCATCGAGAACCCGCAGGAGAACCAAATCTTGGTCCTTCATCAACCGCGGCTGCGCTCAATCAATACGCTGCTGGAATGACCCCGGAGATACGGAACAACCATCACCCGACCCCCATAGGAGCGGACCCATCGAGCTCCGACGATCTTCTCCGCCTTCCAATCCCCGCCCTTCGCCAAAAGATCAGGGCGGATCGCCCGGATAACCTTCAGCGGTGTGCTCTCCGAAAAGATCGTGACGTAATCGACCGGCTTGAGAGCAGCAACCAGGCGTGCACGCTCCCGTGCAGGAACCACAGGACGACCGAATCCCTTGAGCCGCCGAACCGAGGAATCGCTGTTGACCGCAACAATCAGCAGATCCGCATGCCGCTTGATTCTCTCCAGGTAGGAAAGGTGGCCCACGTGCAGGAGGTCAAAACAACCGTTGGTGAAGGCGAACCGCTTCCCCTGCCTTCGCAATCGCCGCACCACGCGAACCAGAATAGGAAGCGGAAGAACCCGTGAGGTTATCATCTCCCTGCGAAGTGGGCTTCAATCAGCTCGCAGAGGATGTGGCCGATGGTGATGTGGGATTCCTGAATCCGCTGCGTGGAATCGGAGGGGACAATGATGGCGTGGTCCACCAATCCGGCCAAGGCCCCACCCTTGCGACCCGTCAGACCCACAGTCTTGAGCTTCAACTGATGGGCGGTGCGTATCGCCTCCAGGACGTTGGGGGAATCACCGCTGGTGGAAAGCCCAATGGCGACATCCCCCTCTCGACCCAGAGCCTCCACCTGCCGCTGGAAAACCTTCTCATAACCGAAATCGTTGCCCAACGCGGTCAGGTTGGAGGTATCCGTGGTCAGCGCGATCGCCGGCAACGCCCGGCGCTTCACCAGCAACTTGCCGACCAGCTCCGCGGCGATGTGCTGGCTGTCGGCCGCTGAACCGCCGTTTCCAAACAACAGGATCTTGTGGCCGGCCTCCAGGGCTGCAATCAGGAGGGCCGCCACTGCGTCGATGACCGGGACCAGGCTTTTGAGAACCTGTTCCTTGGTGCGAATGCTCTCCCGCAGCCGGTCCTCTATCTCCCGCACATGGGTCGGATTACCCAAAGAAGATCCTGGCGATCTCATACAGCTCCATGTCCACCTTTTTCAGTTTCTTCGTGGCCGCCTCAATCGAAACCGGCACAATCGCGTTGCCCTTGAGGCTAACCATCTTCCCCCATTCACCCTTAAGAACCAGTTCCACGGCCTTGACGCCGAAGCGGGTTCCCAGGACCCGGTCAAACGCGGTGGGAGACCCCCCCCTCTGCACGTGCCCCAAGACCGTGACGCGGGTCTCGAAGCCGGTCTTCTCTTCGATCAGCTCACCCAAGGCGTCGCCTATGCCCCCCAGGCGGACGTGCCCGAACGCATCCAACTTGCGGTCCTTCTGGAGCGTCTGTCCCTTGGAAAACTCCGCCCCTTCCGCAACAACGATGATGGAAAAGGTCTTGCCCCGCTCATGCCGCTTCCGGATGGCGGCGCACACCTCCTCCACGTCAATGGGAATCTCCGGAACCAGAATGAAGTCCGCCCCGCCCGCCATCCCCGCATGCACGGCGATCCAGCCGGCATGCCGCCCCATCACCTCCACCACCATGATCCGGTGATGGCTCTCCGCCGTGGTGTGAAGACGGTCGATCGACTCCATCGCGATGTTGACGGCCGTGTCGAAACCAAAGGTGTAGTCGGTTTCCGAGAGATCGTTATCGATGGTCTTGGGAACCCCCACGATCTTGAATTTTTCCTGAACCAGGCGGGTGGCAACCCCGAGCGTGTCCTCCCCGCCGACGGCGATCAGCGCATCCAAGCCCAACTGCGTCCAATTGGCCTTCAGGGAGGCCAATTGCTTAGGATCCTTGTAGGGGTTGGTCCGAGAGGTTCCCAGAACCGTTCCCCCCTTGTGCAGGATGCCAGAGACGGAGTTGAGATCCAGGGAGATGGCATCCTTCTCCACCAATCCCTTCCATCCGTTCCGGATCCCTTGGACCGAGATCCCTTCTGCCGATGCCCGGCGGACGACCGCGCGGATGACCGGGTTCAAGCCCGGGCAGTCCCCTCCGCCGGTGAGTATCCCGAGCCGTTCAACCTGACTTGTCATCCTTAGAAACCTCGGAAGGGTGGGGAGAACTGCCCTACCCGGCGCTCGGAAACCGGCTGTTTCCCTTCACGAGGAACAATGTTGGCCACATGCAAGCGGACGAGCACCGGCTCTTCCACTCCGGAAAGCATCTCCTGAACCTTCGCCTTGACCACCGACTGGATCCGCTCTGCGGCGTCCGGGATGTGAGTACCGGCCCAGAGGGTTGCCCGCACCCGAACCACGATCTTTCCCTTCCGAGCAACCACATCCGAGCGCAACTCCTTCACCTCGGGCAGATCCTGCGTGGAACGGCGGAGAAAATCCTCAATGGCCGTGAGGGAAACGGTGACCTGTCCATCCGGATTCTCAAAGGCGATGGTCTTCTGCCGGCGGAACTTCGTCAAGGACAATTCGGCGTACATCCAGTGGAGAAGGATCAGCCCTGCGCCGGTGAGGAAACAGGCCAGCCGCAGATTCTTCTCGGTGTAAGCCATCTCCAGCCAGTAGGTGGTCGACTCGATTGGGATCCAATGCATCGAGAAGGCGATCAGACCCACCCCAAGAAGGATAAACAGGATAATGTAACACGTTAAGATGACCCAAGTGAAAAGTTTCATCGGACCTTAACTCCGTCTAGGTTTGACCTCGTGAATGCCGACATGCACCTCCGCCGCATCGAGCTGCGTCATCTGCTCCACCATCTCCCTCACCCGATCCTGAACCTGCCCCGCCACATTCGGGAGGTTCACCCCATACTCGACCACGAGGTTCACCCACAGCCGCACCTCTTGATCTTGGATCTCCACCTGAACCCCGGGATTCCCGGAAAAGGGGCGCATCCAGATCGGCCCCTGCCAGATCCCGATGACCCCCTCCACCTCACGGGCAGCCAGCGACGCAATGGTGCTGACCACCTCGTTACGAATCTGCACGGATCCCAAATCGGTTCGTCGCGCCATCGTTAAGCCCCCAGGAGCTCTCCACTGGTTTTCTGGGCGGGGTAGAAACGCTCCAGGAAATGGGTGGAGTAGCGTCCAGCCACAAAGGAAGGATCGTTCAACACCTTCCGATGAAAGGAAATCGTTGTCTTCAAGGGATCTACCACCGTCTCATCCAGGGCACGCAGCATGGTTTGGATCGCGTCATGCCGAGTCGGGCCGTAGGTAATGATCTTAGCAAGGAGGGAATCATAATAGGGAGGCACACGGTAGCCGCTGTAGA
>JAHFFF010000137.1:0-1959 GCA_023248095.1 Candidatus Omnitrophota bacterium
TCCACTCGCACGGGCCGCCGAATGGTCTGCTGCCTTTCCACCTCTTCCATCATGAAGTGTGCTTCTCCATCGATTCTAAACGCCTCTGCAATTGCTGAACCTTGTCGAAAAGCTCCGGAAGGCGCTGCACAGCGGCGTTGACCCGCTTCGCCCTGGCATGAGGCTTCGCAGGATATCCCCACACATTGGTGTTGGGCGGAACCGACTTCGATACCCCCGCCTGCGCCCCCACCATCACGTTGTCTCCGATGGTGATGTGACCGACCACTCCCGACTGACCGGCCAGAACCACATTCCTCCCGAGCTTTGTGGACCCGGAGATGCCGGCTTGCGCCACAATAATGGAGTTGGGTCCGACCTCTACGTTGTGAGCAATCTGCACGAGGTTGTCGATCTTCGTCCCTTTGCCGATGATGGTCTTCCCGAAGCGGGCGCGGTCGATGGTGACGTTGGCCCCGATCTCCACATCGTCCTGGATGGCCACCGTTCCAATCTGAGGAATCTTGTGATGAATCCCCTGAACGGTGGCAAAGCCGAAACCGTCCGATCCGATGGATGTCCCAGAGTGGATGATGACCCGGTGCCCAACCTCTACCTTCTCCCGAATGGAAACGTTGGGGTAGATCAGGCAATCATTCCCGATGCGTGTTCGGCGGCCGATGTAACAACCCGAGTAGATCACCGTACGGTCTCCGATCTCCACCTCATCCTCAATCACGGCGAACGCCTGAATGGCCGCCCCCTTCCCCAGACGCACCCTCTTTCCCAAAACCGCCTTGGGGCTGATCCCGTGGGGACGCTGCTCCACCTCGGGGTTCACCAACGACGCCAGCTTGGCGAAGGCCAACGAAGGATTGTCGGCCTGTATGATGGGCAACGGTGCAGAGGGGATGTCTCTTGAGGTGATCACCGCGGATGCCCGGGTAGTTTCCAACAGATGCTGGTATTTGGAATTGGCAATAAAGGTCAGGTGGCCGGGTCCCGCCTCCCGAATGCCGCAGATGCCCGTGATCTGGGTGTTGCCGTCGCCGATCACAACACCCCCGATGAGCTTGGCGATCTCTTTAAGCCGGCCGGGTAGAGCGCCGTCACGTTTGAGCTTCATCGCTCTCCGCTCGGAGCCGCCTTGGCATACCTCTGATTGAGGATCGAGATGACCTCATTGGTCAGATCTACGGTCTCCACCCCATACAGCACCGCCCGGTTGCTCAAGATGAGATCGTAACCCCTTTCCTTGGCAAAGGAGGTGACGACCTGCTCGATCTCCTTGAGGAGGCCGTCCACAGCCTGCTCCTTCTGATCCCGCAACGATTCTTTGGCCTGTTGGTCGAAGAGCGCAAGCTGGCGCAGCTTCTCCTCAATGGCCTGGCGCTGTTTCGCTCGGTTTTCCTCATTGAGCAGGGCCAGCTCGTCTCGGAGATTTCGGATCTCCGAGACCATCTTTTCCCTTTCCTCCACCTTGCCGGTTGAAACCTTTTCCAGCTCCTTTTCCTTGGATTGCGTGGCCTTGTACTCCTTGAAGACCCGATCCACGTTCACAACGCCGATCCGGGCTGCAGAAGGAACTGAATCTGCGCCCCATGCCGGCCATGCCCCGGTCAGCAAACAGGTCAGCGACACCATCGCGCTGAAGAGTAAATGAATCCTAAAAGATCTCATAGATTGGGCCTTCCTCTTAAGAGTACCTAGAAGCTACGGCTGGCAGAGAAGTGAATCCGGCCGGTCTTGCGTTCGTTCCGATCGGGGTTGAGCGGCCAGCCGTAGTCCAATTTTACCGGACCGAAGGGAGTCTTGATCCTGACGCCTGCACCGACACCAGACTTGAATCCTTTCTGTGCAAAATCTCCGAGATTGTCCCATACATTGCCGGTATCGAAGAAGGCAGCCGCCTTCAGGAAATCCGCCACAGGCACGGTGTACTCCACGTTGAAGACCGTCAACCCCTCTCCACCGATGGGA
>JAHFFF010000137.1:1969-4898 GCA_023248095.1 Candidatus Omnitrophota bacterium
CGAAGAAGCGCTCGAAGATCGGAACCGCCTCCGAGCCGCTCATTTCATCCGCCACCCCCAGCGTTGCATGAAACTCAAGGACCTGGTCCTCGATGAGGGGTTGAAAAAAAACGCCGCCGGAGGCGGTCCATTTCCAAAAATTCTCATCTCCGCCAAAGACCGTCCCTGCAAACTCCACCCCGTTATCGAAGATGTAGCCCTTCTTGGGATTGAAGACGTTGTCGCGGGTGTCCCGGGTGTAGGAAAACCGAAGCGACGAGAGCAGATTCGTTCCCACCTCATTCCTCAGGGCGGTGGAGGCGCTGTCCGACACATCGCTCACCTTCACCTCTTCCAAACGGTAAGTCATATCCACCCGGTCGAAATCGCTAAAGGCCCGCCCCAGCCGGACATCCCCTCCCTGGCGCCTCAAATCAAAGCTGTAACCTTCCCCTCGGGTGCGGGTCGTGTTAAAAAGGTCAAACCCAAACAGGTAAGGCCGGTTGAAGACCCAGGGCTCCGTAAAGGTGAGCTGAAAATCCTTGCGGCGAGTCCCCACCATCATCTGGAACTTCAACTCCTGCCCGCCTCCGACGAAGGTCGGCCAGTTGAACAGATCGAAATTGCGTTGGACAATCTCCGCGAAGCCGATCAAATTGTCCACGGAGCTGAAACCGCCGCCAAAGGAAAACTCCCCCGTCTTGGATTCCTTCACGGTGACCACCAGATCCCGCTGATCCGCCCGATCGGACGGGGCCGTCTCCAGGGTCACCTCCTCGAAAAAGCCCAGGTTGTACAGCCGTTCCTTGGAGCGCCGGAGTTTCTCCCCATCGAACCGCTGCCCCGGATTGATCCGCAATTCGCGCCGAATGACCAAATCGCGAGTCTTAAGATTTCCGCGAATGAGGACGTGGCCGACATAAGCGATCGATCCTTCGCTGACGGTGTAGGTGACGTCCACACGCTTCGTCGTCGGGTTCAAGGCCGTCGCGGGCTCCACCGCAGCCGCCATGTAGCCCTTGGCGAAATAGGCCGCCTGTATCTTGCCGATGTCCTCATACAACCGCTCCTGGCTGAACGGCTCTCCCGAAACCAGCTTCAATTCCTTCCGGACCTGATCGATGGGAATCTCCCGCACACCCCGGAAGGAGATCTCCCCCACCAGATAGCGGGAACCCTCCTGGATCTTGACCTGCACGGTCATCCATTGCTTCTTCTCGTCAAAGCTGCTCTCGGCCTTCACCTCCGCGTCGCTGTACCCTTGCGAGCGGTAAAGCGTCTTGAGCCGCTCCTCATCCTCCTTCAAGACCTCGGGCCGGTAGTATCCGGGCGTTACAAACCACCAAGACTGCTTGGTGGCAATGGCCTTGCGCAGACGCCGCGCGGAGATATGCTCGTTCCCTTCGAAGAGGATCCGCCGGACCCGGAGCTTCTTTCCCTCGGTGATTTGTAAGTAGACGGTCGCCTTGTTGGTGGACTCATCCACCTTCACCTCCTGGGCAACCTCCACCAGGTAGAATCCCTTGGTCCGGTAAAGCTGTTTGATCCGCTCCTGATCCTGTTTCAACTCCCGACGGTCCAGCAGCTCCTGCTCCTTGGTCTTGATCTCCTCCCGCAGCTTGGCCTCTCGAAACTGGCGATTCCCCGTGATGACCACCCCGCTCACCAAGGGACGCTCCTGAACGCGAAAGCGCACCATCTGTCCGTCTGGGTACGGGCGAACCTCCGCCGACACATCGGTGAAGAAACCGGTGCTGTAAAGGCGCTTGATATCTTCGTCCACTGTCTGTTGGCTCAATCGGTCTCCAGGTCGGGTCTTGATCTTGGTTAGGATGGTCGCTGAAGAGACAATCTTATTGCCCTCCACCTCAACCGAGGTCACCTTAGCCCCCTCTGCCTCCCCTGGGCGACTCTGAGAGGCCTCCTGGGTCTGTTGTTGGGATGGGTCTTGCTCCGCTCGAGCAACACAACAGAGCAGGACAGCTAAAGAAAATACTGGGAGAAATGTCGCAAGTCTCATAATTAGAGGTACCTTAGCATAACTCAAGCCGGGCGGGGAGACAAATTCTCAAAGCGGGTAAACTCTCGCAGGAAGGTCATCTGAACCGAACCGACAGGCCCGTTTCGCTGTTTCGCAACAATCAGCTCCGCCCGGCCTCGGTTCTCCTCCGTAGGGTGGTAAACCTCTTCCCTAAACAGGAGCATCACCACGTCGGCGTCCTGTTCAATGGCGCCAGACTCACGCAAATCGGAAAGCTGGGGGCGGCGATCCTCCCGTTGTTCGGGGGCGCGAGACAGCTGGCTGACGGCGATCACCGGAACACTCAACTCCTTCGCCAGCGCCTTCAGCGACTTGGAGATGTCGGAAATCTCCTGCTGCCGGTTCTCCGCACGGAAGGAGCCACGCATCATCTGCAGATAATCCACAATGATGAGCCCAACCCGGTGCTGGTTCTTCAGCCGCCTGGCCTTGGCGCGAAGCTCCAGGGCGGAGATCCCCGGCGTGTCGTCAATCAGGATCGGCGCCTCCGCCAACTTGCCCGCGGCGTTGGTCAGGCGGGGCCAGTCGGACTGGGCCAAGAAACCGGTCCTCGCCTTGTGCACATCCACCCGGGCATGAGAACACAGCATCCGGTGGACCAGCTGCTCCTTGGACATCTCCAGGCTGAAGATCACCACCGGTGCCCGATCCACCACCCCGACATGTTCCGCAATGCAGGTCGCCAGCGCCGACTTCCCCATGGAGGGCCGCCCTGCAACGATGATGAGATCCGAGGGCTGCAATCCCGCCGTCATCACGTCCAGGTCATGCAGCCCGGTCGGAAGCCCGGTCACCAGCTCCTTACGCTGGTAAAGCCGTTCGATGGTTTCGATCGAATGACTCAGCATCTCCTTGAGCAGGATGGCCTGCGAGCCCAACGATCGATTGGCAATCTCAAAGAGGGCCTGT
>JAHFFF010000138.1 GCA_023248095.1 Candidatus Omnitrophota bacterium
TAGCGTTCTGGTAAAAAGTCACCGCGACCGGCGAGCCCTCAAGTTTATCCGAAGCCTGGCTCAGATTCAAAACCACCGCGCCTTTAGATCCTTCTTCAATCAACTTGGTTAACAGACGTTTCGCCACATCAGATGGATTGTAGTGGGAACGCCCCCTCTCCTCCATCCCGGCGGTAAGAGCGCGCTGGAGATCTTCCTCCAAGCCGGCTTCCTTGGCAGATTCGCCGCGCAGGGCGAAGGCAGGCGGCTGCAGACAAAGACTGCAGGTCAGCAAAAGGGCGAATAATCGGCTCAGTCTAGTCATGGCTGTATGCTTAAAGTATGGACGAACCGAGGGGGGAAAACAAGAAATTGGACAATAAACTATCTAGATATATATTATGATTAACTATTACAGGCGGCGCAAACGGAGAGCGAGTTCGCGGTAGACCTCAAAATCCCTCCGGATGCCGATCTTCAAGACCAGCACCTCCACACGGTTCTCCACAATCCGATAGATGACTCGATAATCGCCGACCCTGAGCCTCCACAGGCCGGCCAGCTCGTCCCGAAGCGGCTTCCCATAAGCTTTGGGATCAAGGGTGAGACGTTTGCGCAGGGCATCCAGGATTCGGCGTTGTACGGAAGAGTCGAGTCGTTTGAGGTCCTCCGAAAAAACCAGAGGATGAATCAGAACGGTCCACACAGAGGGTTAATGAACTTTCAAGCGCCGTTCAACTTCCTCGAGGGAAAGATAGGCTTTGTGGGGAGTTCGTTTCTGTCGATCCTTAGCCAACAGGCCCAGGAGTTGGTCTTCGACCCAATCCAGCAACGCCTCCATCCGCTCGTATCGGTCAATGGACAGCAAAACTGCCCGGGGCCTGTGTCGTTGCTCGATGACAACCGTGGAACGATCCATGACCTTCAGGATCTCCTCCGCCTTGGTGCGAAACTCCGACAACCCCACCAGTGCAGTGTTCTCTTTCACCATTCTCATGCGATAGTCTCCCGGATACCTATAAGGATACCATGGCAGAACTGAATAGTCAAATTAAATGACAATTGGATTGACACTTCTTTAGCGAGTTACAGAGCCTTCAGCTTGGCTTCAATCGCCTGGAGGGTGGCCTGCTCATCTGCGGTGAAGGATTGGGCCCCCTTGTCCCGCAGATCATCGCAGATCTTGCGCAGGGTGGTGTTGTGAGGTTGAAGGACCGCATCGTGCGCCTGGCGCAGCACCTGGTCGGGCGTGATCTGGCCGATGCCGCGCCGGTGACGCTCCTCGGAAGTCATCAAGACCGCCTGCGCCCATTCCTCCACCGGCAGTGCACCTGTTGTTCTCGTCGGCAGAGGCTCTTCCATGAGGTTGCGCCGCCTGAGCGATTCCGTCTGCTCCTCGGACAGCTGCGCGACAAAACGGCTGAAGGCATCCAACGTCCCTTCCGGCATCGTGTTGGCCGTCCAGGGCCCCAGCAATGGCAGAACGTACAGAAGGGGATGGTACGGCTGATCGGATTTCACTCCGCTGGAAGCAATCAGCAGCCGCTGAGGGTTGGCCCCCAGGGGTTTGAGCTTATTGTAAAGAGAATGCAGGAGTGCAATCTGTTCCAGCATCAACCTTCCCTCGCTATCGGCATACAACCCTTCTGGGTCCTGGAATCTCTTCCCCAGGAAGATCGCCTCGAACATGGCGTAAACCTTCTTTGCATGAGCCACGGCCACTTTACCTCTGAGGAGCTTCATCCGCTCATCGATCATCGGGTCCACGACGCGATCAACGCGGCTGACGAACAGGGAGTTGACGGAGAAAATGCCCGACAGCGCTTTCCCCCGTTCCGCCAAATCCTTCAGGCCGAGGAGGTACCCTTCCACGGTATCGAGGTAATGCCGATCGGAAAAGACCAGAGTCACATTGGGATGGACCTGGCCGCTGGCGACCACCTGCCGGATCGCCTCGGGACCTACCTTGAGATTCGGAACCTTGGTGAAGGCCCCCACACCCTGCATGGCCTTCGCAATCCGCTGGACGTCCCGTACCAGAGGATCCAACTCGGTCAGGAGGGCCGAGGCCTCTTGGGAAACGCGTCCCTCCCACGGCCACTGCGCATGGATCGCGCTGAAGGTCCGGGCCGCCTCCATGGCCACCTCGTTGTAAAGGGTTCGATAGATCTCCTCTGGGGAACAACCTTTGGCGTGAAATGAACGCAGCCGTCCGTCGAGCACACCAGTTTCCAACAGTTGCCGGAAGAGGGTCTGGTTGGTCGTCATCCCCAAGGTGCCCTTGAGCTCGATGAATTCGAGCAATCGAGCCTGCCAGTCCTTGCCCTCTTTCAGGGAGGGGAATCCGTCTAAGGAGAAACTATTTCCCTGCGTAGCCGGATCGTACAGGCGCAGCAGAGAGGTGTTCGGGAGATGATCCAACTGGAGTTGAGCCACCTGTGTATTCAGATTGAGTCAGCGGCTGCTGGAGGCCCGGGCGGCATCCTCGCCGTCCTCTCCAGACAGGACATCGCCGACCAGATCGGCGGAAGAACCGGAGGATGGCCTGAGAACTTCCCGGACCACCCGGCCATCCTTAACATGGACCTCGATCACCTCTTCCAGACCGGAACCCACGGGATAGCCCCAAACCTCTGATCCGTCGGGATTGATTCTGCCCTTCGGCTCCAAGTGGCCCAGGTTGATCGGGGCCTCCGCAGTCGCCTTCATACCGGAGGCCGAAGCAAGCATGAGCCGCTGTTCTAGGCCGGAGCGAACCGAGGCGCAGGCCACCCCGAGCGGCCGGATCGGTTCAGTGGAGGGAAACGAAACGGGGTTGGAGAGACGCCAGTGGTAACCACACAGGATAGCCAAAGGCAGAAACGCGAGAATAAACCATCGATCTTTTTGGAAAGAATAGGAAACGTTGACAACCATAGAGAGGCCTCCCAGCAACTACCTGTGACTATACGATGCGGTGGCAGCAGTGTCAAGGCCTTCCCGCCCTCTAATCGGGTATAATGGGATCCATGATCTCGAAGAAATTGCAGGAACTTTTGGAGAAGGCGCAGGCGGAGTTGACCCTTCTCTATGAAATCGGAAACGCCCTTCGCACGACCCTTGATTTTGACGAAACCCTCTACATCATCCTCACCGGCGTCACCGCCCATCATGGCCTTGGGTTCAACCGGGCCTGCATCTTCCTGGTAAACCCCTCCGCGAAGCGGCTGGAAGGCCGCATGGGGATCGGCCCGGAGACTGGGGAAGAGGCCCAGGCCATTTGGGAGGAGATCCAGAAACGCCGGCTTACACTGCATGATCTCATCGCGAACTATGATTCGGGCCGAGTGCTTCAGGCCTCCTCCTTCCACAAAACCGTTACCTCCCTGAAGGTGCCGCTGAGCGAACGGGCTGGAGGGATGATGGCGTTGGCAGTCCTCCAAGGGGTACCGATCGAACTGGTGAGCGCTGAGGAGCAGGCCAAGGCCGCGCAGGATCCGGTTCTGCGGGTATTCAAAAGCACCAGCTGCCTGCTGGTCCCTCTGAAGGGCCGAAACGAGAATATCGTCGGGGTGATCTTCGCGGACAACCGGATCACGATGACGCCGATCACCCGGGAATCGTTCCGGCTGCTTGCCCTGCTGGCAGCCCATGCCGGCCTGGCCATCGAGAACGCCTGGACCTATCAAGTTGCCCTCCGGCAAGCGGATCTGGATTCCCTGACGCAGCTTTGGAATCGAGGCGCCTTCCAGCGAACCCTGATGGAGAGCCTCGCTCGAGCGGAGCAGGCCCAGCAGCCGGCAAGCCTGCTCCTGGCCGACCTGGACCACTTCAAAGCGTACAACGACCAGCTCGGCCACTTGACAGGCGATCAGGCCCTGCAGACGATCTCGAGGCTGCTCAAGGAGACCGCTCGTTCCGAAGATTACGTGGCCCGTTTCGGAGGGGAGGAGTTTGCCCTGATCCTGCCCAAAACCTCCAAACTCAACGCCCTGAAGCTGGCCGAGCGAATCCGCCTGGCAATGGATCGGACCTCTCTTCCTCTGACGATGTCGGTAGGGGTGGCAACCTTCCCGGAAGATGCGCACGGAGTAGAACAACTGCTCCAGGCAGCCGACCATGCCCTGTACGAAGCCAAGCGCCTTGGAAGAAACCGTGTCGTCATCGCGTAATCCCTGGACCCTGACGGCGTGGTTCTTTCTCCTATCGGCATCAGTTTTGGCGGCCACTCGTTGGCCTGTATTTCCCTACTTCCTGGACAGCTACTACCATATGGCTGTGATCCAAGGGTTCCGGGATGCCGGGGGACCGGTCCTGCACGCCTTTTGGGAGGCAGCCCCGGAGGGACAACCCCATCTGTACCCGCCCCTGTTCCATCTGATCTTCCTGCACGGAAACCTGCTGGGGATCCAGCCCATCACGCTGGCCCGTTTCTGGACCTGGGTTTCTTTCCCTCTGTTGCTCATCGCCGCGTGGATGGTCCTCTCCCGAATCACGACCGCACGCCTGGCTTGCCTGACCGTGATTACCTTGAGCACACCATACAGCTTCTTCCTCGGATCGGTGAACTATGTGCCTGCGACATTCGCCCTGGTGGCATCCCTCGGCATGATGCTGGCGCTGTTTCGCCATCGCTGGCTGACGGGCGGACTGTTGCTGGCCTCTACCTTCTGGCTACACGGGGGTGTTCCCTGGCTGCTGACCCTCAGCCTGCTCCTCTTCAGCCTGCTGGAACCGTCCTATCGCAAGAGCTGCTGGAAAATTCTGGGGGTGGGTCTAGCCGGCGCCGGCCCGTGGCTGCTTCACCTGGCCCGACATGCATCCCTGATCTATCTGGCTTCGCACCGGGAAAACACTCTCCTTGATGTCCCGCTCCTCGTCCTGGCGCTCGGGCTGGTCGGTCTGCCGATCGCATGGAGGCGCCGAGGGGTC